>NZ_JAVRHI010000433.1:0-77733 GCF_034105845.1 Streptomyces sp. CRN 30
TGCTGCTCGCGCCCGTCGCGGTGCGCGCCCTGCACGCGCTGGCCGGCCGGGAACGTGAACGGCTCGGCCGCCGGGGACCCGAGGTGCTCGCCCCCGGCCCGCCGCCGGTGTCGCCGCGGCTCGCCCTCACCGACCCCACCACCCGGCGGGAACTGCGCTGGGCCCTGCGCCACGGCACCCTGGGCCTCGTCCTCGGACTGCTCGGCGTGTGCCTGCCGCTCGCCGCCTTCCGGGACACCGTGTTCCCGCTGGTGTGGCCGCTCCTGCCGGCCGACACGACCAGTACGTCCATCGGGTACGGGATCGCGCGTTCCTGGCCCGAGGCGCTGTCGGTGAGCCTGCTGGGCGTCGGCTGGATCGCCATGATCCTGGGCCTGACCCCCGGCATGGCCCGGCTCCAGGCCCGCCCGGGACGCCGGCTGCTGGCCGCGGGACCGGACACCGACCTCTCCCTGCGCGTCGCCGAGCTGACCGCCACCCGCGCCGCCGCGCTCGACGCCCACGCCGCCGAGCTGCGCCGCATCGAGCGCTCGCTGCACGACGGCACCCAGAACCGGATCGTCACGGTGACCGTGCTGCTCGGCGCCGCCCGCCGGATGGCCGCCCGTGATCCCGTACGCGCCGACGAGCTCCTCGAACGCGCGCAGGGCGCCGCCGAACAGGCCCTGGCCGAGCTGCGCTCCGTCTCCCGCTCCATCCTGCCGCCGGTACTGGCCGACCGGGGGCTCGCGGGCGCGCTGTCCGGGCTGGCCGCCGAGTGCGCGGTGCCCTGCCGCACGGACGTCGAAGCGCCCCTGCGCTGTGCCGCCTCCGTGGAGGCGACCGCCTACTTCGTGGTCGCCGAGGCGCTGACGAACATCGCCAGGCACAGCGGGGCCGGCCGGGCGGCGGTGACCGTGCGGGCCCGCGACGGACGGCTGCACCTGCGTGTCGAGGACGACGGGCGGGGCGGGGCGGACGAGGCGGGCGGCTCCGGACTCACGGGCATCCGTCGCCGGGTGGCGGCCCATGACGGTACGCTCCGCGTGATCAGCCCGGCGGGCGGTCCGACGGTACTGGAGGTGGACCTGCCGTCCGGTACCTGACCGCTCGCCGGGCCGCGTGACCGCCACCCGGACGAGCGACGAGCGAGTTGTCGAGATGCGAATAGTGATGGCCGAGGACGACCCGCTGCTGCGCGAGGGGCTCGCCCTGCTGCTGGGCGCCGAGGGCCTCGACGTGACGGCGAAGGCCGGTACGGCCGAGGAGGCCCTGCGCGCCATCGACGAGTACGAACCCGACGTCGCCGTCCTCGACGTGCGGATGCCGCCCACGCACACGGACGAAGGCATTCGCGCGGCCGTGGAGGCCCGGCGCCGGCACCCCGGACTGGCCGTGCTGGTGCTGTCTGCGTACGTCGAGCAGAGCTTCGCCACCGAGCTGCTCACCGGCGGGGTGGGCGGCATCGGCTACCTGCTCAAGGAGCGGGTCGGCCGGGTCGAGGAGTTCCTGGACGCCCTGCACAGGGTGGCGGCCGGCGGCACCGCCATCGACCCGGAGGTGGTCGCCCAGCTGTTCACCCGCTCCGGGCAGGACACCCGCCTGGAGCGGCTCAGCCCGCGCGAACGGGAGGTGCTCGCCCTGATGGCCGAGGGCCTCGGCAACACCGCCATCGCCCGGCGGCTGGTGGTCACCGACGGCGCGGTGCACAAGCACATCCGCAGCATCTTCGCCAAGCTGGACCTGTCCCCGGCCGACCAGGTGGACCGGCGGGTCGCCGCGGTCCTGCAGTACCTGGAGACCGCGCGGACGCGCGGGTAGCCTCACGGCCGTCCTCGCCGGGTGTGCAGACGGCATGCGGTGACCGCCGTCCAGGCTGCCGCCGCGGTCCAGGCCATGGGCCGGACCGCGGCGGACAGGACGGTGATCCCCTCCGTCGCGGCGAGCCGGTCGCCTCCGACTTCGGCACGTTCACCAGGCGTTCCTGCACGTGGACTCGGCGATCCACTCGTGGTCGAGGTAGAAGTGCCGGCGGCCGGTGAGGGTGTGGCAGGGCTTGCGGTGCTCGGTGTTGACACGACCCCGTGCAGTTCACCCCGTGGGTGGAGCGCACCACCTTGTCGTGCGCCCGACGCTCCCGGTACGGCGCGTCGTTGACCGTCTGATCGGCGCGGCTGACCGCCCGCCCCTCCGGTGTCGTGGGCGCCCGCGACAGCAGCCGGCCGGCCGACAGCAGCCGTTCGGACGCCTCTGCCGCGAGATGCCCGGCCTTCGCCCTGCCACGCACCATGGAACGGACTCCCCTCGGAAAACGCCGTACCGGAACATGCTCTCCGACAAGGAACTGAGTGCACGGAATCCAGCGTGCGTCTTTCCGGGTGGATGTGTGCGGCGCCTTCCGGGCCGTCGAATGCACCTGGAACTCGTTTGTGCCGCACTTCGCCATGGTTGCGGAAATGTGTGCGAGCGAAGGGTGTCGCAAACGGCGAGCGAGAGGCGCGGCCGTCACGGGCCTGCGGGCCCGGTGCCTCCGTCTTCCCGCCGGTGCCGGTTGTGCCACTCGATGGCGCGACGGATGTCCGGCGCGTGCAGGCCGGTCCGGCGGGCGAGCTGGGTGAGGGGGAGGGCCGGCGGGCCGGCCGTCAGCGCCCGTGTGATCTTGGCGGCCCAGAGCTCCTCCTGGACGAACGGGCGACGCCGGTACGTCTCCCTCAGCTCCTCCAGGTGCTCCTCACGGCACGCGGTGAGCAGGCGGAGGCCGTCGTACCGGTCCCGGGTGGCGTGGGCGGAGGACGAGTCGGGCACGTACTCGCTCACGGCCGCTTCGGCGGGGAAGGCCGCGCCGCACAGGTCGCACAGTTCGAGAGGAGAGGTGCTGGCGCGCCGTGCGCGCTTCCTGCGCTTCCACATCGGGCCTCCCGCGGACGAGGACGCGGATGTTCCGGCGCTCCGGCCGGCCGACCGGCAGAAGGGAAGAGTTCCCGCTGCGGCCGCCCCCCACACCCCCGGCGGGCGGCGCGACTCGGCCGGCCACCGGGAAGCGCGGGATCCGCCCGGGGCGCGTGCCGGGACGGTGCGGCCCCGCACGCGCCGGCGGGTCAGTCCACGGTCGCCACGGTGCGCGGAGCGGGCGCCGGTGCCGGGCGGGCGGACGCGGTGCCGAAGTTGCCCTCGACCTCGGCCTTCTCGGCCGCGTTCGGGTAGGGGTTCTTGCACGACACCCCTGCGGTGGAACCCGACATCAGGCTCGTGCAGGGGCCGGGTTTACGGTCCGGCAGGCCCAGGATGTGACCCAGTTCGTGCGACGAGATGCGGACCGTGTCGTATCCCTGGTTGACGGCCTGCCGCCCGATGTAGACGGTCCCGTTGCCGAGCGAGGTGGTCAGGGCCCGGGGCCAGCCGTTGTCGGCCAGGATCCGGATGTTGGCGCGCTGCCCGGTGGCGACCGGGCGCAGCTCGACGTTGGCCACGCTCTCGTTCCAGATCGCCGCGCCCCGGTCGACGGCGGCCCTGAACTCCGCCGAGGCGCCGGCGTCGTACGTGACGACCCGGGCCGCCAGGGGCTCGGCGCCGGTGCCGGCGCCCGCCGGGGCGGCGTACGCCTGGCCGCCGGCCAGGGTGAGGGCCGCCGTGAGCGCGGCCGTGAGGCCATGGGCGAGTGCTCGTGCGTGCATGGTCTACCTCCTGTGGGGGAAGGTGGCGTGTTCATGCCACGTACCGCCCGGGTCCTGCCCACGCCGGACGGGCGCCAATCCGTCAATCGGCGCCGAGACGGCGGCGACCGCGGCCCGCACCCCGCCGCACCCCGTTGCGACCTCGCGCGCGACGGGCGTACGGCGGTGCGCGGGGAGGGTAAAGGGCGCGTACGGGTTTGATCCGCCGTTTCGCGTCAACGGGCACTGTATGGCCCAGTCGACACGAGAGACCGAACGCAAGTACGCGGCGCCCGCCGCCACCGACGACATGCCCTGGCTGTCCGACCTGACCGAGGTGAAGTCGGTCGCCGCGCTCGAGGAGCGCGGGGTGCAGGAACTGGACGCCGTCTACTACGACACCGACGACCTGCGACTGACCCGGGCCGGCGCCTCCCTGCGGCGCAGGACCGGCGGCACGGATGCCGGCTGGCACCTGAAACTGCCCCTGCCGGGCAGCAGCCGGGAGGAGATCCGGTGCCCGCTGTCGGCCAAGGCCAAGGACAAGGTCCCCGAGGAGCTGCGCGAGCTCGCCCTCTCCCGCACCCGCGGGGCACCGCTGCGGCCGGTGATACGGATCCGCTCCACCCGCTCCCTGCGCCATCTCCTCGACGCCGACGGCGGCGTCCTGGCCGAGCTGAGCCTGGACACGGTGCGCGCCGACTCGCTGCTCGCCGACGGCGGGCGCACCAGGTGGACGGAGATGGAGGTCGAACTCGCGGACGCCGGCCCCGCGCTGCTGGACCGCGTGGAGAAGGTGCTGCGCAAGAACGGCGTCGACCGCGCGCAGAGCCCGTCCAAGGTGGCCCGCGCCCTGACGGAGACGACCTCCCTCCTCCAGGACCCTGCGGACACACCCGCCGCGGGCACCCCCGGGTCCGCCGGTGACCACGTGCTCGCCCACGTGAACCGTCTGGTCGGCACCCTCACGGACCTCGACCCGGCTGTCCGGCGCGACCTGCCCGACGCGGTGCACCGGATGCGGACCACCTCCCGGCGCCTGCGCGGTTGCCTGCGGTCCTACCGTTCCGTCCTCGACCGCGAGGTCACCGACCCCGTCCGGCGGGAGCTGAAGTGGCTCGCCGGTGAGCTCGGCACGGAACGCGACCACGAGGTGCTCCGGGAGCGGCTCACCGCCGGCGTACGGGAACTGCCCGGCGAGCTGGTCCTCGGCCCCGTCGACGCACGGCTGCAG
The DNA here is from genome assembly GCF_034105845.1 of Streptomyces sp. CRN 30. Taxonomy (NCBI): domain Bacteria; kingdom Bacillati; phylum Actinomycetota; class Actinomycetes; order Kitasatosporales; family Streptomycetaceae; genus Streptomyces; species Streptomyces sp. CRN 30. Next base: position 4,867 of record NZ_JAVRHI010000433.1, read on the forward strand.
GTCTGGGACGCGGCGGAGCAGGCCGAAGGCCGCCGGCGCACCCTCGACGCACTCGACTCACCCCGCTACCTGAAGCTGCTCGACAGGCTGAGCGCCCTGACCGAGGCGCCGCCGCTGCGCGCCAAAGCGGCTCGCAAGCCCGAGAAGGTCATGGTCAAGGCGCTCTCCAAGGAGCACGGCCGGCTCGTCGAGCGCATGGACCGTGCGCTGGACATGCCCGCCGGGGCCGAACGCGACGCCGCGATCCACCAGGCCCGCAAGGCCGCCAAGACGCTCCGCTACGCGACGGAGGCGGCCCGTCCCGTCCTCGGGAAGCCCGCGCGGCGGCTCGGCAAACGCGTCAAGGCCGTGCAGCAGGTGAGCGGCGACCAGCACGACAGCGTCGTCACCCGCGACGTCCTGCGCCGGTTGGCGATCTCCGCGCACGCGGCGGGCGAGTCCGGTTTCACCTGGGGTCTGCTGCACGGCCAGGAGAGGGCCGCGGCAGAGGCCCGGGAGCGGCAGCTCCCCGAGGCGTGGGCCCGCGCCCGCGCGGCGAGCGGGCTGAAGGACCTCCGCCGCTGAGGGCCCACGGGGCCCGGCGGGGCGGCAGCACCGGCCCGGCCCGGTGACGCGGGGCGACACCGCGTCACCGGGCCGCCCGGCTGCTCCCGGACCGGCCCGGAGAACACCGTCGGCAGCAGCCCGCCCGCCGTGCCGGCGACGGGCGCCGTGACCGGGACGATCACCGCTGCTCCGAGGAGGAAGAGGGCTCCTCCGACGGCGACGGCGACTCCTCGCCGGCCGGCGAGGAGTCGCCGTCCCGGGCCAGGAGGGCGACCGCGCCCTCGTACGCGGCGAGGACGGCGGCGGCCACGAGCAGCCCCGTCCACGAGGACAGCCACAGCGCCGTCAGGACCGCGACCACGACGCCCGCGACCCGCAGCACATCGGCGTTCCGCCCGATCCACGGCCGCAACGACGCGGCCGAACCAGCCCGCTGACCGACACGGGACGGCAGCCGGCCGACGGCCCGGGCCCCCTGCAGCGTCCAGCGGCGCAGCGCCACGGGGAACCGCCCGGGCCCGACGAGGTAGGCCAGTACGGCGAGGGCGACGCCGGCCCACAGGAGCTGGACCCCGCGGTCGTGCAGGGGCGCGAGGACATCCCCCAGCGCGGACCGTACGCCCTCGCGATGGACGCCGGACCGCACCTCGTCGAGGAGCTGGTCCCGTACCGCCCGCAGGACGGCGGTCAGGGCGGTGGTCGCCACCACCAGCCACAGGCCGAGCTGGAGGAGGGTGCGCCTGGGGTGCGGCGACACCCACAGTGCGAGGCCGAGCAGCAGCGGCACGGCCACGAGCAGGCCCGCCAGCGCGCGCTCACAGAACCGCACGGCCTCCTGGAGCGCTCCCAGCCGGTCACGGTCGTGGAGTTTGACCTGCGCGAAGTCCGGGGGCAGCGGCACCCCGAGCGCCTCCTCGACCCTGTGGCGCAACCCGGGCGGAATCTCGCCGGACGTCACGGGCGGCAGGTCGATCTCCTTGCCGAACACGGTGGGGAGCCGGTCCTCCAGCGCGTGGAGCAGGTTGTTGACCAGGGGCAGCAGGTTGAGCGTGACCGTGTCGCCCCGTACGTCCACGTTCTCGGCGCGGTCCTCCAGCACGGCGACGATCCGTGCGTGGGCGGAACGGTTCACCGAGCGCCACAGGTCCTGGAACTCCTCCGTCCCGAGCAGCCTGCCGATCGCGTCGCGCAGGTGGTCGTGGACGGCGTCGGTGACCGGCGCCGCGATGAAGGACGCCCTGTCGGGCAGGGCCTTTGACAGCCGCTGCTCGACGTCGAGGCGGCCGAAGAGCTCCTCGGTGAGGTAGGAGGACAGCGCCGCGTTCACGGCCGGGTCCGCGGGCAGCGGCCCTACCGTGGCGACCCAGCGGTCGGTGTCGAAGACGGTCCGCGCGGCCCACACCCCGATGACCGCGCCGACCGCGCACAGGGCCACCAAGGGGACCAGGAGCGCGGCCACCGCCCGTCTGACCGCGGTGGTCCTGGCACGGCGCCGCCGCTCGGTGCCGGCCCGCGCCCGCAGCGCCGCGACCTCCGACCGCAGACGCTCCAGTTCGCTCTCGACGGCGGGATCCCCGACACCCGGACCGTTGGCACCCGGACCGCCGACACTCGAATCACCGGCACCCGTACCGCCGACACTCGGATCACCGGCACTCAGACCGCCGACACCCGGACCGTCGGCGTCCGCCTCGCCGTCGCGAGGTCGGACGCCCGCGTCCGCACGGCCCCGGGGACCGCCCCCCTCACCCTCTCCGCCCCGGCCTGCCCGGCCCGTGGGATCCCCGTGCTCGCGGGCGCGGGCCGTGGGATCCTCCTCCTCGTGGCCCATGGGCGTCACACCTCCGTGCCCACCGTCGCCCACGCGGCGCGGCGGCCCCTCACCCCTGGCGGGTGACGCGGGGGGCGGGTGTACGGCCGGCCGATCGAGGGGGTGAGGCCTTCGACGCGCCCGACTTCCTCCGTGCGCCGTCCCCGCACATCACCCTCGAACTGCGTCCCTGGCGCGCGGGCCCTGCGTACCGCGCGCCGCCGTCATGACCCGGCGGCGGCCCCGTGGCGGGTCAGCTCGGCGGCCAGGCGTCGCATGACCGTGCGGTTGGCGCGCCGCATCGTGGCCCGGACGAGGGGCGCGAACAGCCGGTCGGGGAGCGGCGCACGCACCCAGGCGTACGTGAACGCGACCCGGCTCCCGCCGGTGTGCAGCGGTACGACGGTGTAGGTGCCGTGGGCCAGGCGCCGGCCGGCCGCGCTGACGTTGCGTTCGACGAGACGCCGTGGCGGGTCGGCCTCGACGACCTCGACGGTGACGTCGGTCCTCGTGCCGCCCAGGGCCGCGGTGACCGTGGCACCCGCTCCGACGCCGCGGTCGGGACCGCTGAGGCGCCAGTCGGTCAGGTAGTGGTCGGTGAAGCGCTCGTGGTGAGCCATGGCCTCGAGGAAGCCGTAGACCTGCTCCGGCGTGTGCAGGACATCGATCGACGCGGTGACTGGCCTCATGTACCACACGGTACAGAGGCCGTGTACCGATGGGTACACTCGCGACGTGGCGCACAGGGACGAACCGCGGGCCGGGGACGCGGCCGCGCACGCTCCGGACGGCGACCGCCGCGCCCGGCTGGTGGACGCGGCCACCGATCACGTCGTGGCGCACGGCATCGCGGACCTGAGCCTGCGCCGCCTGGGCGCCGCGATCGGCGTCAGTCACCGCATGCTGATCCACTATTTCGGCTCCAAGGAACAGCTGCTCGTCGAGATCGTCCGGACGTCGGAGCGACGCCGGCGCGCACAGCTGTCCCTGTTGCGCCTGGAGCCCGGCCTCCCGCCCGCCGAGGTCGCGCGGCGGCTGTGGCAGCGGTTGACGGACCCCGGGGCGGCCGGTCAGGAGCGGCTGTTCTTCGAACTGTGCGGGCAGGCGCTGCGGGGGAGGCCCGAGGCCGTCCCGTTCCTCGAAGGGCTAGTGACGGACTGGCTGGAGCCGCTCGTGGCCGCCGAGACGGCGGCGGGGGCGGACCCCGCCACGGCCCGCGACCGTGCCAGGCTGGGACTCGCCACCGTCCGCGGTCTGCTGCTCGACCTGCTCGCCACCGGCGACCGCGCCGGTGTCGACGCGGCGATGGAGGCGTTCCTCCGGCTGTTCCACGCCCCCGAGTGATGAGGAGGGCGACCGTCCGGGGATGTCCCGGGACCGGCCGGGGCGTCACTTCCCGCGCGGGCTCCCGCCCGTGGCGGCGGCGTGCGCGATGTTGCGGGCCATGCCGCCGAAGACGACGGCGTGGAACGGGGAGACGGACCACCAGTAGGCGTGGCCCAGCAGCCCGTGCGGGTGGAACAGGGCACGCTGCCGGTACCGGGTGCGGCCCTCGCCGTCCGTCTCCACGTACATCTCCAGCCACGCCAGTCCCGGCAGCCGCATCTCGGCCCGCAACCGCAGCAGCCGTCCGGGCTCGATCTCCTCGACCCGCCAGAAGTCCAGCGAGTCGCCGGTCCGCAGGCGCTCGGCGTCCCGCCGCCCGCGGTGCAGACCGGCACCGCCGACGATCCGGTCCAGCCAGCCGCGGACCGCCCAGGCCGGCGGGAAGGAGTACCAGCCGTTGTCGCCGCCGATGCCCTCGATCACCTGCCACAACGCCCGGCCGGACGCGTCCACCGGCAACTGCCGCTCGTCCTCGTAGAGGCTGCCGCCGGCCCAGTCCGGGTCGGTGGGCAGCGGGTCGCTCGGCGCCCCCGGTGCGGCGGCGGACGACCAGCGGGTGACGACCTGCGCCTCGCGCACCCTCCGCAGCGCCAGGGCCAGCGCCTCGTCGAAGGGCAGGGGCCGGCCCGGCAGGTCGGGCACGTACCGGGCGATGTCGTGCTCGTGGCAGACCACCTCGTGCCGCAGCGACTCGGTCAGCGGCCGGGCGAGCGCGGCGGGCACCGGGGTGACGAGACCGACCCAGAGGCTGGACAGCCGGGGGGTGAGGACGGGCACCGGCACGACGAGCCGCCGCAGTCCGGCGACGACGGCGTAACGCCGCATCATCTGCGCGTACGTCAGGACCTCCGGACCGCCGATGTCGAACGCCCGGTCGACATCGGCCGGCATGACGGCCGAGCCCACGAGGTAGCGCAGCACGTCGCGCACCCCGATGGGCTGTGTACGGGTACGCACCCAGCTCGGGGTGACCATGACCGGCAGCCGTTCGGTGAGGTGGCGCAGCATCTCGAAGGAGGCCGACCCCGAGCCGATGACGACCGCCGCCCGCAGCACGGTCGCGGGCACGGGACCGTCGAGGAAGATGCGCCCGACCTCGGCCCGGGAGCGCAGGTGCGGGGAGAGGGAGCGCTCGGGCACGCCGTACGGGGTCAGCCCGCCGAGATAGACGATGCGCCGTACACCGGCGGCGTGCGCCTGCTCGGCGAAGATCCGTGCCGAGCGCCGGTCGGTCCGCTCGAAGCCCGGGCCGGAGCCCAGGGCGTGCACGAGGTAGTACGCGACGTCGACGCCGCGCAGGGCGGACGCGACCGACGCGGCGTCCGTGACGTCCCCGCGGACCGTCTCGGCGTCGCCCGCCCAGGGGTGGTCGCGCAGTTTGCCGGGGGAGCGGGCCAGGCACCGGACCCGGTGGCCGGCCGCCAGCAGCTCCGGCACCAGACGGCCGCCGATGTACCCGGACGCCCCGGTGACCAGGCAGTGCAGCCCCGCCGTGGTCCGCTGTCCGTCCGTGTCCACGGCCCCTCCCTCCGCTCAGTCGTCCGCCGGACGGGACCCGGCCCCGTGCGCCCGGCCGCCGGGGCCGAGCAGGCCGGTTGCCTCGAAGCGCTCCACGGCGGCCAGGCGGGGCAGTTCGCGCCGCGACAGCATCGTGACGACCGCCGGCAGCGCGGCCCGCACCGGCTGGGCCGCCCGCAGCCAGCGCGGCACGTACACGGAGGGGCGGCGCCGTTCGACCGCGGCGACCAGCCGGCCGGCGACATCGGCGACGGGATACACCCTGCGGGCCGGCGCCGGCATGTGCCCCCGCAATTCACGCAGCACCGCGTACCGGTCCATGTCACGGATCATGTCGGTGTCCGTCCAGTTGATGTAGGCGATCCCCACGCCCACGTGCCGATGGGCGACCTCCGCCCGCAGCGCGTGGGCGAACGACTCGACGCCCGCCTTCGACGCGCAGTACGCGCTCATCATCGGCGCGGCCCCGATGGACGCGAGCGACGCGATCTGGAGGTAGTGGCCACGGGTGGCGAAGAGGTCCGGGAGGAACGTCCGGGCGGTGACCGCGCTGCCGATGAGGTTGACCTCGACCACCTGGCGCCAGACCGCGGGGTCGGACTCGGCGAACGGCCCGCCCTCGGCCACGCCGGCGTTGGCGACCACCACGGAGGGCGGACCGAGCCGCGCCCGGATCTCGGCGCCGACCCGGGCCATGCGCCGGTCGTCGGTGACATCGGCCTCCCAGCACTCCGCCACCCCCGGCAGGGCGTCACCGACCCGTGCCAGCGTGCTCTCCTCCCGGCCGAGCAGCGCCACCTTCGCGCCCCGGACGGCCAGTTCACGGGCCAGGGCCGCGCCCAGACCGCGCGCCGCACCGGTCACCACGGCGGTACGGCCGCGCAACGGGCTGTCGGGGACGGGCATGCGACGGGCTCCTCTCCGGCTCCACTCCTGCCGCCCACGGTAGGCGTGGCGGGCGCACCGGGCACGTCGGCCGCCGGAGGGGAACATGTAATTCCGCATTCCGTCTTTTCCCGCCGCGAAGGTGGGCACCCGCCCTGCGGGCGCAGCGGGAGCCGGGAACGCCGACGTCCGGCTCGCCGCGCCCCTGTACGGAACGACGACTGTAGGGATTGGCCGACCATGAGGGTTGTAGGCGTCACCGAGTTCGGAGGGCCGGAGGCCCTCGCCGTCCACCAGGTCCGGGAGCCGCACGCGGGTCCCGGAGAGGTCCGCATCGACGTGCGGGCGTTCGCCGTCAGTCCCACCGACACGGCCGGCCGGGCCGGTCAGCAGGGCACCCGTGGCATCGCGCTGCCGTACGTGCCCGGGATGGACGCGGCCGGCCTGATCGACGAGGTCGGCGAAGGGGTCGAGGGCTGGTCGGTGGGTGACGAGGTCATGGCGATCGCGATCCCGCTGGGCGGCGACCACGGCGGTGCCTACGCGGAGAAGCTCGTCGCGCCCGTGGGCTCGTTCACCCGCGTCCCCGCGAACACGTCGCTGGAGGAGGCCTCGACCGTCCCGATGAACGGGCTCACGGCGACACAGATGCTGGAGAAGGCCGCCCTGGCACCGGGGCAGGTCCTCGCGGTGCCCGGTGCCGCGGGCCTGCTCGGCAACTACCTCGTGCAGCTCGGCAGGGCGGCCGGGCTCACGGTGATCGCCGACGCCGCGGACAAGGACCGCGCCCTCGTCGAGTCCCTCGGGGCGGATCACGTCGTCGAACGGGGACCCGGGTTCGCCGACGCGGTCCGCGCCCTGGTACCGGAGGGTGCGGACGCGCTCGCGGACGCGTCCGTGCAGCGGGAGGAGGCGCTGCCGGCCGTCCGTGACGGCGGGGTCTCGATCGACGTGCGGTTCTGGGAGGGCACCGGTGAGCGCGGCATCCGCTTCGAACGTGCCGTGGTGCGGGACGAGTACCGGTCCTTCGACAAGCTCGACGCGCTGCGCCGGAAGGTGGAGGACGGCGTCCTCACGCCCCGCGTGGCGGAGGTGCTGCCGGCCGCGGAGGCGTCGCAGGCGCACCGGCGCCTCGAGGACGGCGGCGTGCGCGGCCGCTTCGTGCTGGTCTGGTGACCCGGCGACCCGGTGACCGAGGACGCACGTGAGCGGCCCGGTGCGAGGCTTGACCGTGCCGCGGCACACCTCACATGCTGTCACTTCCCGGGCCCGGCGGCCGGCCGCCGGGACACCCACGTAAGGAGCACCGATGAGCACACCGCGGGATCTGGCGATCGCCGCCCTCGACGTCGGACCCGGCCGCCACGTGGAGGCGGGCTCACTGGCGCTCGCCCTCGCGGGAGCCGAACTGATCGACCTCCTCGGCGCCGGCGTCCTCACACTGGACGGCGACCGGATCGTGCCCGGTGCCCCGGGGACTCCGGCCGACCCCCTGCTGGACGAGGCCGCGGCCGCGGTCGTCCGCCAGGCGCCCCACGAGAGGGTCGAGGACTGGCTGTGGCGCCGGGGCCGCGGCCTGTCCGCGGTCTACCTGGCCGCGCTGGAGAGCGAAGGACAGGTCACCAAGCCCCGTCACCGCTGGATGCCCGGCCGCATCGCGACGACGGCGCCGACCGACTCGCCCGCGCGCCGGCGCGCCGCCGACCGCCTGGCCTCGGGCGAGCCCGTGCTCGCGGTGCTCGCCGCCGCGGCCGGTATCGAGGACGGACCGGCCGGCGACCTCCCGGGCCTCGCCGACGAGGCGGTCGAGACCGTCCTCGCCGCCGTCGGCGACGCGGTGACGGAACTGGAGGCCGTACGACAACGGCGGAGCATCGAGAACGCGGCCTTCGACAACATCTGGCGAGGCCCCTGACGGCGCAGGGCGTACGGCTTCCCGCGACCGCGCTGTGCGAGGCGGGAAGCCATCGACGCGGTACCTCAGCCGGCCCGGCGGGGCAGCACCTGGATCGTGTCGCCGACCGCCCGTTCGCCCGCGGCGTCCGAGGGCCTGTTGACCAGCTCGCCGTCGACGGCCATGGCGGTCGATCCGCCGCCGTCGAGGTTGAGCGCGTCCACGGCGCCGAGCGAGCGCATGAAGGCGGCGCCCTCCTGGAGGGTCATGCCCTCGCTGCCGCCGGACCGGCGGCCGTCCACCGTGGCCAGCAGCAGCCGGCCCCTGGCGTCCACGCCGGCCATGGTGCGGGGCTGGCGGGCGTTGGCCCACGCGTAGTTGTAGGACAGGTCGGACGGGGCGACGACGCCCTCGGCCGCCGCGTCGATGCTGATGCGGCCGTCACGGACGAGGGTGGGGGCGGCGCTGACGACGCTGTCGTCACGGTCGAGCCGTACGCGCCGTCCCTCCGTGTCGCGGACGACCTCCGACACGTCGATCCGCCGCCCGGTCGGGGCGTGGGCGGTCAGCCAGCGGGCGGCCGACCCGATGCCCTGGAGCACCGTCCCACCGGCCGGGACCGTGCCCCCGCGCGCACCCGCCGACACCACCCGCCCGGCGCCGTCCAGCACGACCTGCGAGCCCTCTCCGGTGGGCAGCGGCGCCCCGAACCTGTCGGTGAACTTCACCATCTCGTCGGTCGCGCGGCAGGTGGTGTCCTGCCAGGGCCGTACGCTCGGCGTCCCTCCCGGCCGCCCGCAGTTCCGGATGAGACCGGGCACGCGGTTGACGCCCTGCGCCTGGTGGCGGGCCACGCCCGCGCGCACGGTGACGGAGGACGTCAGGTCGGCCACCCGCACGTGCCGGCCGCCGTCCCCGATGATCAGTGCCGCCCGCGATCCGGCGGCCATCGACTCCAGCCGGCCACGGTCCACGCTGAGCCCCGCCGTCGTGCCCTGGACGCCGTCGGCGTCGGAGGTGACGAAGAACCCGGCGTTGACGCCGACCAGGGAGCCGGTCCCCACGGCGACCGACGACGTGGTCGCCCGGTCCGCGGCGTCGCCGTCGTGGGTGCCCTCGACGGTGCCCTTGAAGACGCGCGGATCGACGGTCGCGACGTGCACGTTCTGCCGTCCGGCGGGCTGCTCGGCGTCGTAGCCCGTCCAGTCCACCGCGGTACGGAAGCCGGCTGCCGTGACCTCCTGGGCGGCGGTGCGCGCGTCCGCCTGGGTGGCGTACGAGCCGATCCTCACCCGCGCGCCCATGGTGCCCCGCGGCGTGTCGGTGTACCGGGGCCAGCGCACCTTCTCCACCCGTGGCCGGAAGCCGGCGGCCCGCAGCTGCTTCGCCGTGGCGTCGGCCCAGGACGGCGTTCCCACCGGCGCCCAGGTCGCGGCGCCGGTGAGGTGCCCGGTGGCGGGCGCCTGGACGGTGATCGTCCAGGCCGGCTCGGCGGTGGTGTCGGCCAGGGTGGCGCTGCGCACCTGCACGCCCGGCGCGACCGTCCGCGTCGTCCACTCGACGGCGTCCGCGGCCCGGGCGGCAGTCGTGGAGGTGGACGCCGCGACCTGTGTCGTCGCCACGATCCCGCCCGTGGTGAGGACGGCCAACGCGGCTCCGCCGCTCATCAGTACGCGTGCCCGCGGGGCGGACCGGATGTATCTGCGCATCATGGTTTCCTCTCGTTTCCGCGGCGGCGAGCGACCGGGGCGTGCCGGGTCCTTGAGCCACTCGCCGCAGGTGATCTCAGCTCGTGCGTGCGGCGCCGTGCGTGCCCCGCAGCGACAGGGCACGGAACAACTGGCGAACAACTGGGCGGGAACCACGAGCGGAGCGTCGCGCTCCCTGGTGATGATCAGCCGGTAGGATACGCCGACCCCCACCGAGTCGATCATCAGTACGGCAGCTGTCGCTGCTGCCGAACCGCTGTCTGGAGCCCGCCGAGTCATGGCCGAGTCGCCGCCGACCTCCGTCAACGCCGCTGCCGGCGAACCCGCCGGGACGACGGGCCCGGCGCGCAACCCGTGGTGGGACAACGCCCGGTTCGTCTCCGCCACGCTGATCGTGGTCCTGCACACCGTCGGCTCCCTCATGGAGCGGGTCGAGGTGCTGCACTCGTACCACATCGCCACCTGGGCGTTCCGGGTGCCGGCGTTCGTCGTGCTGGCCGGTGTGTTCAGCCACGCGGGCCCGCTCGGTACCCGTCACCTGCGGACCCTCCTGCAGAGCATCGTGCTGCCCGCGCTCGTCTTCAGTCTGTTGTACTCACTGGAGACGTACTGGCTGGGCGCGGAGTTCGAGCTGCACGTCGTGCAGTTGCCCTGGACCCTGTGGTTCCTGATGTCCCTGTTCTTCTGGCGGCTGCTGCTGCCACTGGTGGTCCAGCTGCGCCACCCCCTGCTGGTGACGACGCTCGTGGCCCTCGCCGTGGGCTACATCGACGAGTTCGGGATGCTGTACTCGGCGAGCCGCACGCTCGTCTACCTGCCGCTGTTCTACCTCGGCTGGCGGATCGGCCAGGGCGCCCTGGACACCTGGTTCGCCGGCCGCTGGAGCCTGCCCGTGGCGATCACCGGAGTGCTCGCCTCCTTCGCGGTGGGCGCGTGGTGGCACAGGGACGTCGACGACGACTGGCTGTCCATGCGTCACGCCTACACCGCCGCCGACCCGTGGGGCCTGGAGTGGGCGTGGGTGATCCGGCTGCTGGTGCTCGCCTCGGCGGCGGCGCTCGTGGTCTGCCTGCTGAGGCTGGTACCGCGGCGGCGGTTGCCGGTGATATCGGCGGTGGGCGCCGCCGGTTTCACGATCTACCTGCTGCACCCCCTGGTCATCCTCCCGTTCCGGGAGCGCGGCTGGATCGAGCGGGCGGACACGCCGGCCGAGACAGCCGGTCTCGTGGTGTGCGCCGTCCTGCTCGCCCTGGTGCTCGGCTCCCGGCCGGTGCGCCGCCTGGTCCGTCCGCTGACACGGCCGCCGGCCGGCTGGCTGTTCGCTCCCGCCGCGCCCCGGCCGCCGCAGCCGGAGCGGACGTCCGGGAGGACGCCCGTACGGCTCCCGTGACCGCGACGGCCTCGAACGGTCACGCCGGCCCCCTCACTGCTCGGCCAGCACGATGACCGCGTCGTCCGCGGTGAGCACGAGCGTGTCCGTCTTCGACGGGTTGAGGGAGACCCCGTACCTGGGGGGTTCGTCCCCGTGGCGGGCCAGGCGGTAGCCGATGGCCGTCTCCCCGCGCCTGCGGGCCGCCTCGACGACCGTGGCGAAGTTGGCCTCGATCCCCGGTACGAGGTAGTTGGACGCCGACTTGAGGTAGATCTCCGAGTCGGCGGGGTCGAAGAGGTCGGCGAAGACCGCGTCGAGATGACGGTTCTCGGTCAGCTGGGTCAGGATCAGGCTGATCACCTTGGTACTGACGATGAAGTCGTCGGCCTTGGTGACCTGCGCGACCTCGCGGTTGCTGTCGTCGTTCATCTCGGTGACGATCGAGTACGGATCGCCGAGCCGGTCCTCGATGTCGCGCAGGTGCAGCAGGGTCACCAGCGTCCGGTCGTCGGCCGGTCCCGGCGGGATGCTGTCGTCGGCCAGCACCACGATGTTCTGGTAGCCGGCGAGGTCCAGTGCCTCCAGGGAGGATCTGCGGGTGGGCTCGCAGTGCTTGTACCCCACCGTGAGGTTGCCCAGGTCCCCGAGCAGCTCCTCCCCCGGCGGCCGGGGCGCGGCGATGTCCAGGGTCGAACCCGGTTCGACGAAGCTGTCCAGCAGCGCGACGAGCTTCGCCGCCCGGGTGTTGCTGCCGATCAACAGCGTGTCATCGGGCTTCGGCGGCCGGCTGGGGGAGGACGTGATGGCCGACTCGACGACGGCGGGCCGGGTCTCGGCCAGCCGGATCAGCAGGTCGTCCTCCGCTATCAGGATCAGCTGGTCGCCGGCCGCCACGACCGTGTCCATGGGCGGGTTGACCAGTACCTCCCCACCGCCCGTGCGGAGCCCGGCCGGCATGCCCAGCTCATAGGCGTGGAGCGCCTCGCCGTAGGTCGACCCGACCAGGGCCGGTTCGTCGTGGAAGTAGAACTCGTTGCCCTCGAAGCTCAGCAGCTCGTTGAAGACACTCGACAGCCCCGTCTGCCGGTGCGACTGGGCGACCAGCCGGACGGCGATGTCCTCGGCGTCGATCACCAGGGCCGACCCTCCCGCGGCCAGCCGGGCGGCGGCGACGTTCTCCGAGTCCTGTACGGCGGCCACGATCGTGGGCCGGGGGCCACTCCACTTCCGGCTGTTCAGCAGGAGCAGCACCTTGATGACGTCGATGTCGCTGTCGTCACCGACCGGGGGCAGCACCATGATCGCCTTGGCGGTGTCCGGGCTGACCAGCTCCAGGTCGGCCCGGACGAGCGGGTTGCCCGACCGGCAGATGACGTGGGTGCGGCCGGTGGCGGAGAGGCGCGAGCGGATCGCGTCCTCCATGTCGACCTTGTCCCGGTCGGCGAGGACGACCACGCAGGAGCGGCGTTCGCTCTGGTTGGCCTCGACCAGCTCCTCGACCACCGTGAAGACCTGGTCCGACCAGCCCAGCACGATGGTGTGCCCGCGCTCCATCAGACGCGACCGGCCCTTGCGCAGCTCCTGGATGCGGTAGTTGAGGCCGGTGGTCAGGACGCCGATGAGCGCACTGACGATGAAGATGCCGCCGATCGTCACCGTCAGCATGAGGAGGAGAAAGACCGGTCCGCCGGTGTCCCCGCCCATGGTGCCGGGGTCGAGGGTGCGCAGCAGACTCATCCACGCGACGCCGAGCCAGCCGCCGTTCTGCTCGGCGTCGCTCGCGGTGAGCACCACACCCAGCGTCGTCGTCACCGTGATGAGGGCGACCGAGGCGAGGGCCAGCCAGCTGATCAGTGCCGGCGTTCCCCTGTCCATCGTGCCGTCGAACCAGTAGCGAAACCGGTTCCGCAACCTACCGCGCACTGATGAAGCCTCCTGCCGTTCCACTTGCCGACCAGCCCGTCACGGCCCGCGGAACGCGTACGCCTCCAAGTCCGCCGACGAGCAACACACTTGATCATTTTGGCAGGCCCGGCGCGCTGCCGCTGTGCATCACGTGTTTGTCCCTGGGGCACCGGCCCCGGCTCCGCCGAGGGCGCCCCGCGGTACCTCACCCGCGGTGGGTGAGGGCGCGGCGACGGTGCGGCCGGAAGCTGGGCGGGTGCCCGTCGGCGAGCAACTCCCCGGCGGCGTACGGGCGCAGCGGCACGTCGGAGGAGGGACTGTGGACCGGTACCCGCCCATCGCGGAACACGGCATGACCGGCGATCTGCAGACCGCGGCCCTGGTGTCGTCGCAGGGCACCGTCGACTGGTGGTGCACGCCCCGCTTCGACGCACCGAGCGTGTTCGCCTCGCTCCTGGACACCGAGCGCGGCGGGCACTGTGCCCTGCGCGCGGAGGTCCCGGACGGGGACGCGGCGACGGTGCGGCAGCTGTACCTGTCCGACACGGCCGTACTGGTCACCCGCTTCATGACCCCCGGCGGTGTCGGTGAGGTGGCCGACTTCATGCCGCCCCTCACCTCGTCCACCGCGACGGACCGGCACCGTCTCATCAGGGTCGTCAGGGTGGTGCGCGGCAGCATGCCCTTCGCCTTCGCCTTCGCCTGCCGCCCACGCTTCGACTACGGACGGGCCCCGCACACCCTCACCCGGCCCGACGGCCGCTCCGCGGTGTTCCACGGTGTTCCACGGACCGGGTATCGACCTGCACGTCCGGACCACCGGTGACGTCCCCCTGCGCGCCGACGGGACCGACGTCACCGCGCACTTCACGCTCTCGGCCGGACAGGCCGTCGCCGTCGAGCTGACCAGCACGGCCGGAGGGGGCGCCGCCCCGCCCGCGCCAGTCCAGTTTCCCCGAGGACCGGCAGGGCGAGATGTCCGGTCTGTCCCGCAGCGTCTCCAACCTCGGCTCCGCCTGTGGCACCGCCCTCGCCGGCACCGTCCTCGTCTCCGGCCTCACCACGCACGCCTACGCCGCCGCGCTGACCGTCCTGGCCGCCACCGGCCTGATCGGCCTCGCCGCCGCGGCCCTGCTGCCCCGGGACCGAGCGACGGAGAACCGAGCGGGAAGGAAGTGAGCGGGGGACGACTGAGCGGGGGGAACCGGCCTGGTCGAAGTGACCTGGCCGGTTCCCCCCCCGCCCTCGGACCCGCACCTGAACCCCGGAGCCACCGGAGCCGGTGGCTCAGTAGCGCAGCGCCCGGTACACCGCCGCCCGCACCTCACCCGTCAGGTCGTGTGTGCTGCGGGCGACGGCCTCGGCCGAGGAGTCGGCGGGGACGTCGGCGACGGTGACGACGACCGTGTCCAGCAGTTTGCCGCCCTGGTCGGTGAAGTCGACCTGTACGGCGAAGGATTCCTGCGCGTCCGTGGTGTTGCGCACGGTGACCGGAACCGTGGTCCGTCCGTCGCCACCGGTGACCGGTTCGCCGAGCCGTACGTCTGCCTTGACGTCGACGCCGTCGCGGATGTTGTCGATCTTGTGTCCCGCCTCGGCCTTCGCCGACGCCAGTGCATCGGCTGCCTGCGAGGTGAGCGAGGCGGCGGCGGAGGAGGCCGCTTCGCCCAGGGAACTGGCCGCCGACGCGGCCCGGCTGCTCGGGCCGGCGGGAGTGGCGCCGCCACCCTCGTCGGAGCAGCCGGTCAGTGCCGTCGCTCCCACTGCCACGACCGCCGCCAGTGCCGTTCCCGCTGCCCGGTGTACCCGGTGTGCCCGGTGACTCGCCATGTCGCCCTCCAGGATTCCGTGGGTCTCGTGCAGTCACGCGGCGGTCCGCTCCTCCCCGCGTCGCGTCGGGGTAGGCCGAGCCTGCTGCGGTCCATCGTCCTACCGGCCGAGGCCGCTGTCCCGGACCGGACCGGACGCCCGCCCGGTCGGCCGAAACCGCCTCGACGGGGCCCGGGCGAGCGGCTGTCGGGCCGGAAAAGGGCTGGCGGCACCCCCTGCGCGCAGCGCCGGACAACAGCGATCATGTCTGTGAAGCGGCGGTCGGCCGGGCACGGGGCTGGCTTGAGCCCACCGTGAGACGGCGACGCGCCCGTCCGTCAGGGCTCGTGCCGGGGCGCCGCCTCGTCGTCGGTCACGGGGACGCCCAGTCGGTCGGCCACGGTGGTGAGGGCCGTTCCCAGGGGGAGCGCGACCCGGGTGAGGGCGTACCGGTCGCCCCGCGTCGGGTCGAGGTTGACGATCAGCACGGGCTTGTCGGCCTGGGCCGCCTGGCGGACGAACCGCAGCCCGGACATCACCGTCAGGGAGGAGCCCAGCACGAGCAGCGAGGCCGCCGCACGGACCAGCGCGCGGCAGTGCTCGACCCGCTGCGGCGGGACGGCCTCGCCGAAGAACACCACGTCCGGTTTGAGGATGCCTCCGCAGTTCGTGCAGGGCAGCACGCGGAAGTCCCCGACCTGGTCGTCGGTGAGGTCGGCGTCGCCGTCCGGGTTGATCGCCGAGGGCACCGGCGCGAAGCCCGGGTTGGCCTCCTCCAGCCGCCGGGCGAGTTCACCGCGGGGGCTGAAGGCGCCGCAGGAGAGGCAGACGACCCGGTCGAGGCTTCCGTGCAGCTCGACGACGTCCTGGCTGCCGGCGGCCTGGTGCAGGCCGTCGACGTTCTGGGTGAGCACGCCGGAGAGCAGGCCGTGCCGCTCGAACGCGGCTACGGCGCGGTGCCCGGCGTTGGGGCGGGCGCGCCCGAAGGTGCGCCAGCCGAGGTGGCTGCGCGCCCAGTAGCGGCGCCGGGCCCGGGCGTCGGCGGTGAAGTCCTGGTAGGTCATCGGGGTGTGCCGGCTGAGGCTTCCGCCCTCGCCCCGGTAGTCGGGGATGCCGGACTCCGTGGAGATGCCCGCCCCGCTGAGCACCAGGACACCGCCGGCGCCCAGCGCGTCGGCGACCGGCTGCGGATCCGTGGTGCCCGGCGGCAGCCCCTCGGGAGGGGTCCAGTGGAGAGTGGGGCGCGTGCGCATGCCGCCAGGGTACGGAACGGGTCGCCACCACGGGTTTCCGCCGCCGGGGCGGCTCCCTCGCGAGCCGCGCCTCAGCCGGTCAGGACCCGGTCGAGGACGAGGCTGTCCGCGACCTGGCGGAGGTGGGCCAGCCTGCCGTCGCGGACGGTCCAGACGTGGATGAACCGTGCGGCGACGGCCGTCCCGTCCTTGCCCACGCCGTGGTAGCTGCCGAGGGCGAAGACGTGGTCCTCGCCGTCGGCGTAGTACTCCTCACCCACGGGACGGAAGGACTCCAGCCGTTCCAGGAGGGGCCCGAAGAAATCCCTCACCACGCTCTCCAGGCCGTTGTACACACCGCCGCCCGGGAAACCGGGGGTGATGTCCCAGACGATCTCCGGGTGGACGACTTCCCCGAGGACGGCCGGGTCGGCCTTCGACTCGTACACGGCGCGGACGAGGCTGATGTACGGGGACTCCGCCATGGCACGCTCCTTCACCGGGACCTTCACCAGGGCCTGCAACAGGGCTTTCACCGGGCCGACGGGTGCCGGAGGGTTTCGCGACGGTGCTGCCGGACCTCCGGACGGCGTCGGGTCGGACACCTGGCAACGTAGCCGAGAACGCGAGACCTGTCGCCGACCCCGGCGGGCGTCGACGGACGGCAGCGGAGCCGGCGGGTGTCAGCGGGCGGAGACCTCCGGCAGGTCGCACCACGGGTCGATGGGGACGCACTCCGTACGGCGGCCCAGCCTGTCCAGGATCCACCCCTGCCGCTTCACCGTGCGCAGCACGATGCCGTGGTCGGCGATCTCCAGCTCCGGGCACTCCGCGCCGATCCGGTCCTCCAGGTCCAGGACGCTGTCCACCGAGTGCAGCCACGCCGAGAGGAACACGTTCGTCTCGCCGCTCGTCGCGGTCAGCAGCCGCACGTCCGGCATCCGCCCCAGCCGCTCGCAGACCTGCCGGCGCCGGGGGACCGGGACGCGCCCCCAGAGCAGCGAGGTCACCGGCCACCCCGTGACGTGCTGGGCCACCTCACTGCGGAAGGCCACCGCGCCGGACCGCTCCAGGCGGTTCAGGCGGCGGCGCACCGAGGTCTGACTGGTCCCGAGCCGCTCGGCCAGGTCCGTGACGGGGAGCCGGCCGTCCACCGCGAGGGCGAGCAGCAGTTCCCGGTCCGGCTGCCCCAGCGGGCCGGGGACGGCCGTGCGCGGCGCGGCCTCGTCGGCCAGGGACTGCAGGCGCGCCTGCTGGGCACGGGAGAGCGCGTCCAGCCGCCAGTCGTTGCCGGCCGTCAGGATGCGCGTGTTGACCTGGGTGTTGACCCGGACGACGCCGGGCAGGCCGCTCACGTGCTCCAGCACGAACCGGGACAGCGCCGGCAGGTCACGGGTGATGACGTTGACGTGGATGTCCCGCCCGCTGGCCACCTCCATCACGGATTTCGTCCGCGGGTCGCGGGCCAGGGCGAGGGCGACGCGGCCCCGCTCCGAGGGTTCGCAGTCGACGTCGACGAACGCGTTGCACAGGGAGCGCCACAGGGCGGGGCTGCCCGTGGCCGTCACCCAGGCCGTCCCCCGCTGCGAGACCCGCCCCCAGCGGCGGGCGACGGTCACCGCGCTCAGGCCCAGCACCTCACCCACCGCCGACCAGGGGGCGCGTGGCCGGATCTGGAGGGCGTGGGCGATCGCCAGATCCGTTTCGTCGAGCTCGACGGCGGAATCCTTCACGTCCCTGACGTCTGTGGCGTTTTCCATCGATTCCCCGGCTTGTCGAACGGGAGACGGCCACTATTGACCACCACCGCCCAGCCACACAAGAGCGGCGGTGGCCGGTACGGCGTGCGAGCGATGGTGCCCTCGCCCGGAACGCGGTTCCCTTCCGGAAAGGACGGACCCGATGACGCACGGAGAACAGCAACCGTGGGAGTGGGACGAACAGACCTGGCGCGGACATGTCGGCCGCGTACGGGCCGGCCGCTCCCTGGCGCCGGACACCTGGCCGGGCGGGGCCCGGTGCGCCGTGGCCGTGTCCTTCGACTCGGACCACGAGACACCCGCCCTGCGTGACGGGCAGACGAGTCCGGCGAAGATGGCCCAGGGCGAGTACGGAGCCCGGGTGGCCGTGCCCCGGATCCTCGACCTGCTGGAGCGCCACCGCGTCCCGGCCAGCTTCTTCATGCCCGCGGTCTGCGCGCTGCTGCGCCCGCAGGAGGCGAAGTCGTACACGAAGGCCGGCCACGAGCTGGCCATTCACGGCTGGATCCACGAGCGCAACACCCAGCTCACCGCGGACACCGAGCGGGAGCTCCAGCTGCGCTCCGCCGACACCCTGGAGCGGATCAGCGGCGTACGTCCCGTCGGCATCCGCACCCCCAGCTGGGACTTCTCCCCGCACACCCTCTCCATCACCCGGGAGATGGGGCTGCTCTACGACTCCTCGCTGATGGCCGACGACGAGCCGTACGAGCTGGTCGAGGACGGCGAGGCGACCGGCGTCGTGGAGATCCCCGTGGAGTGGATCCGCGACGACGCCCCGTACTTCATGATGGAGCGCTTCGGGTCCCTGCGCCCGTACATCGCCCCGCGGGACGTGCTGCGCATCTGGCAGGACGAGTTCGCCGCCGCCCACGCCGCGGGCGGGCTGTTCCAGCTGACGCTGCACCCGCACATCATCGGGCACCGCTCCCGTCTCGCCGTCCTGGACGAACTGCTCGGTCACATCGCCGGGCACGACGGGGTGTGGATCGCCACCCATCGCGACATCGCCGAGTACTGCCGCGCAAAGCGCGCCTCCGGCTGACCGCGGACCGCGACGGCGGCCGGTGCCGGCCCGACAGCGACCACATCTGTCCCGGGCGCCCGGTCACCGCCGTTCCTTCCCCCCCTCGTCTCTCGTACGCCCGCACCCGGGCGGTCTCCCCGCGGCCACAACCTCCCGCCGCATCCACGTGGGCCATGCCCCTGGGCCGTCATCCCTCGCCCACCGGTCCGTGCGCCGCCGTACCGGCGCGCCGCCCACCGCACGCCCCACCCTCCCCCCCCCGCAGACAGGCCCGCACGCCGTAGCCCGATCCGTCCCTGCCCTCAGGAAGCGAGGAACCCCCTCGTGAAGACCGCTGCCACCGCACCCCGCACCGCACCCTCCCACAAGCTGACTCCCCGTCAGCGCAAGGCGATCATCGCCGGCACCGTGGGCAACACCGTCGAGTGGGTCGACTGGGCGCTCTACTCCATCTTCGCGGCGATCATCGCCGACGTGTTCTTCCCGAAGAGCGACGGCGCCGCCGCCCTGCTCTCCACCCTCGCCGTCTTCGCCGTCGGCTTCGTGATGCGGCCGGTGGGCGCCGCCGTCCTCGGCGCGTACGCCGACCGCAAGGGCCGCAAGAAGGGACTGACCCTCACCATCGGCCTGATGGCGGGCGCCGGCTTCCTCATCGCCTTCACCCCCGGCTACGAGACGATCGGCATCGCCGCGCCGGCGATCCTGCTGGTCGCCCGGCTCATCCAGGGCTTCTCCGCGGGCGGCGAGTTCGGTTCGTCCTCGGCGTTCCTGGTCGAGTCGGCCGCGCCCGGGCGGCGGGCCTTCGCCGGCTCCTGGCAGCAGGTGTCCGTCGCGGGCGGCGTACTGATCGCCTCCCTGCTCGGCACGGTCTTCACCTCGCTGCTCGGCGAGGACGCCCTGCACACCTGGGGCTGGCGCGTCGCCTTCGTCGTCGGCGGGCTGCTCGGCCTGGTCGGGCTCTGGCTGCGGGTCAGCGTCGAGGACACCGCGTCGTTCACCGAGACGCAGGCCGGCGGCAAGGCGCGGAAGAACCCGCTCGTCGCCATGTTCCGCGAGCACCCCGCCGCCGCGCTGCGCGTCGCCGGCATCACGATCGCGGGCACGCTGACGTACTACATCTGGGTCAACTACCTGCCGACGTACGCCAACCTCACCACGGGCATCCCGCTGGAGAAGGCGCTGCTCTCCCAGACCCTGTGTCTCATCGTCTTCGTCGTGCTGCTGCCCTTCGCGGGCCTGCTCTCCGACCGGCTGGGACGCAAACCCACCATGGCCGGCTTCGCCATCGGCTTCGTCCTGCTGGCCTGGCCGATGCTGCACCTGCTGAACGACAGTTTCGTCGTCCTGTTCCTCGTCCAGCTCACCGGCATGCTGCTGATCCTCGGCTACTCCGCCAACTGCGCCGTCATCATGGCCGAGCAGTTCCCGCCCGAGGTCCGGGCCACCGGCATCGCGCTGCCGTACGCGCTGGCCGTCGCCCTCTTCGGCGGCACCGCCCCCTACGTCACGACCTGGATGAGCGACGCCGGGCACGCCGACAAGCTCTGGATCTACGTCTGCGGGGCCGCGCTGGTCTCCCTGGTCGTCTACCTGACCATGCCCGAGACCAAGGACAAGGAGTTCGCCTGATGTCCGCGACGGCACACGCGGAACACGTACTGGTCACCGGCGCCGCGAGCGGCATCGGGCGGGCCGTCGCCGAGCACTTCGCACGGGCGGGGGCACGGCTCACGCTGGTGGACGTCGACGCCGGCCGGCTCGCGGCGGTCGCGGACGCCCTCGGCGCGCGCCACCTCGTCCACGACCTGGGCGACGCCGACGGCCCGGTGGCCGCCGTGGGCGACAGCTGGCGCGCGCACGGTCCGGTGGACGTCCTGGTCAACGCGGCGGGCATCTACCCGTCGCTGGACATGGCCGACGTCACGGCCGCCGCCTGGGACCGCGTCCTCGCGCTCAACACCCGCGCACCGGTCCTCGCCACGGCGGAACTGGCCCGGCTCGCGACCGCGGCCGGACGGCCCGCCTCGGTGGTCAACATCTCCTCGGGCGCCGCCCTGCGCGCCCGGCCCGGCGGCGGCCCCTACGCCGCGTCCAAGGCGGCGCTGGAGATGGCCACCCGCGCGGCGGCGCTCGAGCTAGGACCGCTCGGCATCCGCGTCAACGCGGTCAGCCCCGGTTTCGTCGCGGTGGACAGCGACTGCAACCCGGTCACCGACACCTACGCCGCGGCCGTCTCCGTCAACCCCCTCGGACGCCCCGGCACCCCGGCCGACATCGCCCGCGCGGTGCTGTGGATCGCCGGTCCTGAGGCGTCCTGGGTGACGGGGGAGATCCTCCGCGTGGACGGCGGCAGCGGCACAGGGGCGGCACACCTGCCGAGACTGTGGCCGTCGGACAGTCATGCAACGGATCTGACCAGCGCAGATGCTGACGCGCGGACGGGGGGCGGTGCGGACACGGGTGCGGACGCTCCGGACGCGCGTGCGGACGTTGCGGAAGCTGCGGACACGTGTGCGGACGCCGACGCAACCGCCACGCCCCCCGCCGGCCCCTCCGCCGGCCTCCTCCACCCCTCTCCGGGCACGCTCCCGGACCGTACGAAGGGACACCTCTCATGAAGGGCGACGCCTACACCGTGGTCGGTGCCGGAGCGATCGGCGGCACCCTGGCCCACGGTCTCGCGGCGGCCGGACACCCGGTGACCGTCATCGACGCCGACGCCGCCCACGTGGCCGCCGTCCGCACCGGCGGGCTGACCATCCTGCGCGGTACGGAGCGCGACAGCGTCCGCGTCGACGCGGCGACACCCGAGGAGTACGCGGGCCCGCCGCTGCACCGCGTGCTGCTCAGCGTCAAGGCGCAGGCGACCGAGGCGGCCATGCGCTGGATCGCGCCCCGGCTGGCCCCCGACGGCTACGTGGTCTCGGTGCAGAACGGCTTCAACGAGGAACTGATCGCGCGGCACGTCGGTGCGGAACGGACCGTCGCCGCGTTCGTCAACATCTTCGCGGATGTCGTCGAACCGGGCGTGGTGCGCGACGGGGGCCCGGGGGCGTTCGTCATCGGCGAGCCGGACGGCGCACCGGTGTCCGCACGGGTGCGGGACCTCGTCGCCGACCTCCGGGCGTGGGGGCCCGCGCAGGTCTCCGACAACGTCGAGGGCTACCTGTGGGCCAAGGCCGCCTTCGGCGCCATGCTCTCCGCGACCGCACTGGCCGACGCCCCCATGGCGGACCTCATCGACCGGCACCGTGCCGCCATGTTCGCGCTGGCCGCCGAGGTGTACGCCGCAGCCGACACACAGGGCGTACGGCTGGAGCCCTTCGACGCCTTCGACGCGCCCGCCTTCCGGCCCGGCGACCCGGTCTCCCGCGACGCCGCCTGCGACCGGCTGACCGCCTGGCTCCGTACCCAGCCCAAGGACCGCAGCGGCATCTGGCGGGACCTGGCCGTGCGCCGGCGCCCGGTGGAGGTGACGACGCACTACGCACCCGTCGTCGAGCGGTCGCTGCGCGCAGGGCTGGACACCCCGGTGCTGAGCGCCGTGCTCGACGGCCTTCGGGAGCTGGAACACGACCCGTCGGGGATGTCCGAGGACCGGCTGGACGCCCTGGACGCGCTGGCCGTGACGGGGACGGCGCGGGCAGCGGACGAGGGCCCCGGAGGACTGCCGACCGGTCCCGCCCTCACCGACGCCCAGGCCCGTGCGGTCCACGACTGGCTGGACGGCCACCGCGACGCGATGGCCGACGACCTGGCCGCCTACACGTCACTGGAGAGCTCCAGCGACGACGAGGCCTGCCTCACCGTCTGCCTCGACTGGGTGCGCGGCTGGCTGGACGCCTCGCTCGGCGCTCCCGCACGGGAGGAACTGCTCGAACGCGAGGGCGCCGGCGACATCCTGATCCGCCGCTACCCCGGCAGCGCCCCGCCGTCCGCCGCCCCGGTGCTGCTCGTCGGCCACTACGACACCGTCTGGTCCACGGGAACGCTGGGCGAGTGGCCGTACCGGCGCGAGGACGATCGCATCAGCGGCCCCGGCGTCTTCGACATGAAGGCGGGCCTCGTCCAGGCGGTGTGGGCCTTGCGCGCACTCACCGCACTGGGCCTGCCCGTCCCGGCCTGCACCCTCCTGCTCAACGGGGACGAGGAGACCGGCAGTCAGGCCTCCAGCGACGTCATCGTCGCCGAGGCCCGGACGTCCAGGGCGGCGCTGGTCTTCGAGGCGAGCGCGGACGGCGCGGTCAAGACGACCCGCAAGGGCGTCGGGCTGTTCTCCCTGACCGTACGGGGTGAGGAGGCCCATGCGGGCCTCGACCCGACCCGTGGGGCGAGCGCGGTCAACGAGATGGCCCGGCAGGTGCTCGCGCTGGAGGAGGTGGCCGCCCCGGAGGCCGGGACGACCGTCAACGTCGGCGTGCTGCGCGGTGGCACCCGCAGCAACGTCACGGCCGGCGAGGCGGTGGCGCACCTGGACGTCAGGGTCGCGACCGCCGCCGAACGCGACCGCGTCGAGGCCGCGCTGTCCGCCCTCGCCCCGGCCGACACCCGGACGACCCTGGAACTGGACGGCGGCTGGAACCGACCGGTCTTCGAACGTACGGAAGGCGTCGGGCGGCTCTTCGACGTCGCCCGTGCCTGCGCCGCGCCGCTCGGCCTCGACCTGCGGGAGACCGCGGTGGGCGGCGCCAGCGACGGCAACTTCGTCCTCGCCGCGGGCACCCCCGTACTCGACGGACTCGGCGCGGTCGGCGGCGGCGCCCACGCCCGCAACGAGCACGTGACGCTGAGCGGAATGGTCGAGCGGTCCGCACTGGCGGCGGGCGTCCTCGCCGCCTTCGCCTGACGACCCGGACGGGGGGAGCGGCGCGGCTCCGGCTCAGCGGGCGTCGCGCCGCGCGGACCGTGCCCGAGCGGCTTCGTGGGCGCCGCGCAGCAGCCGTACGACGGTGTCCGCCGTCCGCTCACCGGGGACGACGACGGACACCCAGCCGAGCGCCCCGTACACCGGGTGCGGCACCACGGTGTCGGCGGCCGCGTGGTCGCGGGGCCGGCTGAGACCGCGTGGCTCCTCCCCGGTGAGCTCCCGGAACGTCGCACGGCCGACGTGGATGTTGACGCGCCAGCGGCCGGGAGCGTCGAGGTCGGAAGCGGTGTCGTCGGGGTAGTCCTTGGTGACGACCGTCCCGTAGGGCTGGACCCGGTGAGGCAGTTGACCGTCGGGCGCGTAGTAGAAGAACGCGTCCCCCCACGCGATCTCCGGGAAGTCGCCGCCCCGCTCCGGGACGAGCACGAACCCGCCGTCGAAGCCGCGCACGGTCGCGATGATCTGTTCCACGCTCATACTCGTATGTGGGCTCATGGTTCAAGCCTGACCTTCAAGTGCTTGTGTGGGGTTGGCGGATGGGGAGGCCGGTGGGCGGTTCGCGGCAGGCGCCGCTCAGAACGGCCGATGTCGCCAGGGCGTCGGGATACTCGCCGCAACAGGTCCGCGACCTGGAGCGGCTGGGCGTCATTCCCCCGGCCGCGCGCTCGGGCAACGGTTACCGGTCCTACTCACCCGTCCACGTGCAGGCACTCCGCGCCTATCGGGGACTCGCGGACGCCATGGGGCCGGTCGCGGCCCGGCACCTGCTCACGCGGCTGCGGACGGGGACGGTCGCGGAGGCGGCCGCGGCGGTCAACGAGGTGCACGTCCGGCTCGCGGGGGAGCGGGACGAGGCCCTGCGCGCCCAGCGAGCGCTGGACGCGATCGGGGCCGAGGCGCACACCGTCGCGTCCGAGGAGGAGCAGGACGGCGACGCGATGACGATCACGGAGCTCGCCGGGGCGCTCGGCGTCCGCCCCTCGACCCTGCGGTTCTGGGAGCAGGAAGGGCTGATCATCCCCGAGCGAGTGACGTCACTGCGAGCACGCCGCTACGACCTGTCGGCGATCGGAGCGGCCAGGATCGTCACGGCCCTCCGCGGCACCGGCTACGGCATCCCCGCGGTGCGCGAGGTCATGCACTCCCTGCACCGGCTCGACGGCCGCGAAGAGACCCGACACATCCTGCGGCAACGCCTCGACCGGATCGCCGCACGGACCATTGCCCTGCTTCGAGCGGGAGCGGACCTGGCGGCCGTCGTCGACTGGTCGGCCCATGAGGAACCGAGGAAGGACCAGTGAGCCGGCCGCCGATCTCGTGTGCCGAACTCATGTGAGTCACCCGCGACGTGTGGGGTACTTGCCGTGCAGTACGACATACGCGCTATTGCGGGAGGTATCCCATGGGCAAGCTGGGAGACATGGCGAACAAGGCCAAGGAGATGGCGAAGGGTCACCCGGACCAGGCCGACAAGGGCGTCGACGGCGCCGAGCGGATGGTCGACGAGCGTACGGGCGACAAGTACGACGCTCAGACGGACAAGGCCGCCGACGCGGCGCGCCGTTCCTACGGGGGCGACTCCACGGGCGGCTCCCCGACGCAGCACTGAGCTCCGCAACGCGCGGTTCCGGCCCCCTGGTGCATGGCACCGGGGGCCGCGGTGCGGGTGGTGCCCGGACGTCAGGCCCTGCGCGACCCGGTCACCAGTACCGGACCGTCGAAGGTGTTGGCCGTGCAGCCCGGGCCGGAGAGGGTGACCCGGTCACGGGTGCCCGTCACGGAGAGCGCGCCGGTCACCGAACTGCCGCAGATCTCGACCGTGCCGGCGCCGACCGTCTGCACCGCGCCGGCGATCTCCGAGCCCCGTACCACCAGGCTCGACCCGGAGGTGACGAGGACGGCACCGGTCAGCCGTGCGTTGTCCAGGCAGGTCGTACCGGATGTGACCAGCAGCGCACCGGCGCGCTTGCCGGTGACGGTCCGGGTGCAGGCCGGACTCGGTGCCACGCCGGACCGGTAGTCCAGGGCGAAGGCGAGCTTGCCCGGCTTGGCGTCGTCCAGCGGCACGGACAGGTCGCCGAACTCGCCCTTGGTCGCCTTCTTGCCGTCGTTCCACTCGGCGAGCCGGCCCATCTCGTCGGCGGTGCGCCCGTTGGATACGACCGTGTCACCGGGTACGTCCGTCATGGCCTCGGAGGCGTCGCGCACGGCGTCGAGGTAGGAGGAGTGCGACGTGGAGTCGTACCGGTCCAGGTCGATCCGCTCGCGCAGCCAGGTGCCCCACCCGAACTCCAGGAACTCCGCCGACCCGTCGGCCTGGTCGTAGCCGATGCCCCGCGTGAAGTACACCAGACTGCGGTAGCGGTCGTCGTGGAAGCGGGACAGGCCGAGCCGGGACGGGAGCCGGTCCACCGTGATGGCCCGGCCGTTCTCGTCCTCCAGCCACACCCGGTTCTTGTCCCGCATCTCCTTCCAGAAGGCCGCGGTCGACAGCTTGCTGAGGTCGGCGGTCACCCGCAGGCGGACGGGGGTCTTCGGGCCGCCGTCCGCCGCCTCCCAGAACGAGGTCAGCGAGTGGTGGCCGTCCGTCAGGTACAGCGCGCCGCCGGGGCCGACGATTACGGTCTTCATCTGCGCGAGGCTGTCCTCGGTCTCCTGCCCGACCGGGATCGAGCAGGTGAAGGAGGAGGGGTCGGCGAGCGTGGCGTCCGCGTCGACCGAGGCGGCCTCCCCCTGCCCGTTGGTCTCGCACCAGTCGTCGAAGCGCTTGTTGAACTTCCCCCGGTCCTCGTCCTTCGTGCTCGAGTACCGCCCGAGCTTGTAGAAGATCTGGTCGTGGCCGAGGGAGGGCTGCGTGGGCCGCAGCTGGTCGAGGGTCACCTCGATCAGGTCACCGGCTCCTGCCGACGCGGTGCTCCGTGCCGTCGGTGTTCCGGCGAGCGCCGGGGTGGCGGTCAGGCCGGCCAGCAGGAGCGCGCAGCCCATGACTCCGGCTCCTCGCGCGAAGCGGTGCCCGCGCGATGTCGGGGAGGAGCCGGGTACGGATGTCGTACGGGTGCGGACGGGGCTGACGGGCGTCGGGCCGGTCATGGGCGCTCCTACGGAGGACGGGTGGACGGGCGGGCAGGCACTCATCCAGCCAGTCCCGCCGCCCCGACCGGTGACGTGAAGGCGACCTGCCGACGCCCGCCGGGTGAACGTACGTGCGCCGTCCCCGTCGCGCGCCGTGACCTGTGCCACATCCGTGCGGTCCGGGAATGCCGGGACCGGTGTCCTGGTTGCCCTGCGTGCAGGCATTGCACTGAGTGCAATAAGTTGGGGAAGAGCCAGGGGAAGGGAGCAGTCGTGACCACGGACGCCGTACGCGAGGATCTGCGGTCCGTGCGCCGCAGGCAGACGCGCACGGCGATCACCGAGGCAGCCGTCGGGCTGGCCACCGAGCGCGGAGCCGCGGCGGTCACCGCCGACGAGATCGCGGCCGCCGCGGGAGTGTCACGGCGTACGTTCTTCAACTACTTCCACGCCAAGGAGGACGCCCTCGTCCACGGCCCTCCCGACCTCGACCCGGAGGACGTGGCGGTGTTCACGGCGGACACCGAGTCGTCCTGGCTCGACGCGCTGAAGTGGCTCATGCTCCAGCACGCGCGGCAGGTCACGACGGCGCGGGCCGAGATCATCCGGTCCCACCGGCTGGTCGAGGACAACCCCGAGCTGCTGCCCGTGCTGCTCAAACGGTTCGAGGAGTTCGACCGGTGCCTGATCACGGTGATCGAGGCGCGGGCGGAACGGGTCGGGCACAGCCTGGACGCCGAACTGGTCGCCGCCGTGGTGACGGCCGTGGTCCGGGTCGCCCTGCAGCGCTGGCTGCACGCACCGGACGGGCCGGACAGCGGCAGGCCGTCCGATCTGGCCACCTCGATGAGCGAAGCACTCACCACCCTGCGCACCACCTTGCTGGCATAAGGCCGGCGCCACCCCCGCCCCGCCGGGGTCGACGCGTTACGACGAAGAGCGCGCCGGACCCGGTGCTTTCGTTTCTCCCCGCTAGGAGCACCACCCTTGAGCGCCACCGACATATCCGGAAACGGGCAGCCGCCCGGCCGGAACGGCACCGCTGTGGCCGAGAACACCGAGATGATGGACGGCATCGCGCCGGACGTCTTCCACCGCCGCTGGCGCATCCTCGGCGCGATGTGCGTCAGTCTGCTGACCGTCATGCTCGCCAACGGCAGCCTCACCCTCGCCCTGCCCGGCATGAGCGCCGACCTCGGGCTCACCACGCTGCAGCAGACGTGGGCGATGCACCTGTACGCGCTGACGTTCGCCGCGCTGCTGTTCACCTGCGGCTCGGTCGGTGACCGCTACGGCCGCAAGATCCTCATGCAGGTCGGTCTCGCCGGCTTCACCCTGGCGTCCGTCTACGCGGGCTTCGTCGCCGACTCCGGCGGCGAGGTCATCTTCGCCCGCGGTCTGATGGGCATCGCGGCGGCGCTGGTCATGCCGACCACGCTGTCGGTCATCAACAACGTCTTCCCGCGCCGCGAGCGTGCCCGCGCCATCGCGATCTGGACGGGCGTCGCCGGCGCCGGCGCCGGGCTGGGCTCGGTCCTCTCCGGCGTCCTGCTGGAGCACTACTCCTGGCACTCGGTCTTCGTCTTCAGCGCCGTCCTGGGCCTCGCGGCCTTCGTGGCCAACCAGCTCCTGGCGCCGGAGTCCCGGGACGAGCACGAGACCCCGGTCGACTGGCTGGGCGGCCTCCTGACCACCATCGGCATCCTCGGCGTCGTCTACGCGATCACCGAAGGCCCGTCCCACGGCATCTCCGACCCGCTCGTCCTCACCGGCCTGATCGCGGGCGTCGTCGGCCTCGGCCTGTTCCTGTGGTGGCAGACCAGGGTCAAGCACCCGATGCTCGACCTCACGCTCTTCAAGAACCCGGTCTTCAGCATCTCCACGGTCGCCTGCCTGATCGCGTTCTTCGCCCTGATCGGCTCGATGTACGCGATCAGCCAGCTCTTCCAGCTCGTCCTGGGCTACGGCACCCTGAAGGCGGCCGTGCTGTCGCTGCCGATGATGATCCCGATGATGCTGCTGGCCCCGCTGGTCCCGGTGATCGTCAAGGCCTGGGGCGCTCGCTGGACCATCACCGCGGGTCTCGCCCTCATGGCCGTCGGCTTCTTCCTGGCCTCCTTCTGGGACGCCGGGGTGGGCTACTGGGCCGTGATGCTGCCGATGATCGTGATCGCGCTCGGCATGTCGCTGGCCATGCCCCCGGCCACCGAGCTGGTCATGGGGAGCGTGCCGCGCAACCGTTCCGGCATGGGCTCGGCCATGAACGACACCTCCCGCGAACTGGGCGGCGCCATCGGCATCGCCGTTCTCGGCGCCCTGCTCTCCTCCGGCTACTCCGACGGGATCGCCGACACGGTCCGCGCACTCCCGGCGCAGCTCGGCGAACTGGCCGACAGCAGCCTGGCCGGCGCCCTCCAGGGCGTGTTCCCGGCCCTGCAGCAGTCCGCGGGCGGCGAGACGGCGAACTCCTTCCTGTACGTGGCCCGCTCCGCCTGGATGGACGGCCTGTCCACGGCCCTGGTCGTCTCGGCCGCCATCAGCCTGGTCGCGGCCCTGGTCAGCGGCGCCCTGATGCCGGGCAAGAAGAAGCTGGGCCGCTACGTCACCTCGCACGAGGCCCCGTCGGACGCCGCCGCCGGCACGGCCGCGAGCGCCGACGAGGCGCGGAAGGTGCCGAGCGCCTGACCCCTCCTGGGCCGGCCGGCCCCGGCCCGGCGGTGCGCACGCGCGAGGGTGACGCGTCGCCGGGCCTTCCGCTACCCGGCGGCCTTCGCGGAGGTGGCGTGGAGGGAGCCGAGCAGGGTGAGGGCCTGGGCGCTGGGGCTGCCGGGTTCGGCCTGGTAGACGACGAGTTGCTGGCCCGGTGCGTCGCGCACGTCGAAGGTCTGGTACGTGAGGGTCAGCGGGCCGACGTCCGGGTGCAGCAGGTGCTTGCTGTCCTGGGTCTTGCTCCGCACCGTGTGGGTCTCCCACAGGCGCGCGAAGTCCGCGCTGTGCTCGGAGAGGGTGCGGACGACGTCCCGCAGCCGGGGGTCGTCCGGGTCGCGGCCGGCCGCCTGGCGCAGATGGCCCACGAGGACCTGTGCCGTGTGGTGCCACCGCGTGTAGAACCGCCGTCCCGCCGGGTCGAGGAAGGCCATGCGGGCCAGGTTGTCCGCCCGCGCGAAGGGGGAGTGCAGGGCCCCGGCCAGGGCGTTGCCCGCCAGGACGTCCAGGGTCGGGCCGATGACGAAGGCCGGGGCTGCGGGGTAGCCGTCCAGCAACTGCCGCAGGGCGGGACCGACCCGGTCGGTGGTGTGCGGGAAGCGGTCGCCGGGGGTCGTCCCGGCCAGCCGGTGCAGGTGTACGTGCTCGTCCGGCTCCAGTCGCAGGGCACGGCCGAGCGCGTCGAGCACCTGGGCCGAGGGCCGGCGTTCGCGTCCCTGTTCCAGGCGGGTGTAGTAGTCCGCGTTCACTCCGGCCAGTACGGCGACCTCCTCGCGGCGCAGTCCGGTGACCCGGCGCACGCCGTGACTCACCATGCCGACGTCCTGCGGCCGCACGGCCGCCCTGCGCGCACGCAGGAACTCTCCCAGGTGATTGTCAGCCATGGCACCCAGGCTAGGCCGCTGATGCCCGGTGCTGCCTGGGTGCCGTACACCCAGGCAGCACCCGTCCTGGTCGGCGGAGTCGGAGCTGCCCAGACTCGGCAGGGCAGGACACATCCGCACCGCCGGGGTTCACCGCGACGGGCGGCATCCGTGACGGGGTGCTCCACCACGAGCACCCCGTACTCGACCCCACCGGAGGGGAAGCAGACATGACGAAGACGACCAGGGTCGTGGCGATCACCGGGGCGAGCAGCGGGATCGGGGAGGCGACCGCCCGCAGGCTCGCCACCGACGGCCACCAGCTGCTCCTCGGAGCGCGGCGCACCGCTCGGCTCGAGAAGCTGACCGAGGAGATCACCGGCGCGGGCGGCACCGCCGCGTTCCGGCGGCTGGACGTCACGGACGCCGCCGACGTCCGGGCCTTCGTGTCCGCCGCCCGCGAGCACTACGGTCGCGTGGACGCGATGGTCAACAACGCCGGAGTGATGCCGCTCTCGCCGCTCCAAGCGCTGCGGACCGACGAGTGGGACCGGATGATCGACGTGAACGTGCGGGGAGTGCTGCACGGGATCGCCGCCGCCCTGCCCGTGATGCGCGCCCAGGGCGGCGGGCACTTCGTCAACGTCGCCTCCGTCGGCGCGTACGAGGTGTCTCCCACCGCCGCCGTCTACTGCGCCACCAAGTTCGCCGTCCGCGCGATCTCCGAAGGGCTGCGCCAGGAGTCCGGCGGAGACGTCCGGGTCACCCTCGTCTCCCCGGGCGTGACCGAGTCCGAACTCGCCGACAGCATCGCCGACCCCGCCGCGCGGGAGGCCATGCGGACCTACCGCTCCGTGGCGCTGCCCGCCTCCGCCATCGCGGAGGCCATCGCCTACGCCCTGTCCCAGCCCGCGGAGGTCGACGTCAACGAGATCGTCGTCCGCCCCGCCGCGAGTGCCCAGTGAGCCCGGCGGACCGTTCCGCACCCGGGCCGACCCCGGCCGACGGTCACTGCCTGCCCGCCGGGTTCAGCACGATCGTTCCCGCGTTGTTCGCCGGGTCGCCGTCGTCCGGCATCCGGTAGCCGAAGAACGCCCGGCCGGTCGCGTCCCTGCGGCTGCGGGCGCCCGGCGAGCCGGTACCGGACGAGCACGGCATCACCTGTCCGGTCCACCATGGCGAGTACACCGTCACCGTGCTGAGCACGGGCGGGACCGGTCGACGCCGTGCCGGCGAGCGCGGCCGGCACGAACGCGGAGACGGCCGACCGCGCGGCGAGGGGAATCATGGGACCCCTGTGGCTTGGCGCAGATGTCATGCGTACCGGATCGGTGACGCACACCCATGACGCGCCAATAGCCCGGAGGGTTGCCGCGGGACGGGGCGGCGGAGTACCCCGCAGACGTCGGGCGCCGTGTGAGGCAGGTCACAGCGATCGGAAAACCCGCCGCCCCTGCCCGGCGTCTTGCGGGTGTGAGATCAGTGAGGAAGGCACCGGGCGAGCCGGACGAGGAACACCTCGTCCGGCTGGTGGCCAGGGGCGACCGCGCGGCGTTCGAGGAACTGTACCGGCGTACGTCGCCGTGGATGGCGGTGCGGCTGCGCCGCCGCTGCGCGGACGAGCAGATCGTCGCCGAGGTCATGCAGGAGACGTACCTCGCGGTGTGGCGCGCGGCGGGCGCGTTCGTCGGGACCGCCGCCGGGGGCAGCGCCGTCGGCTGGCTGTGGACGATCGCGGCGCGCCGGCTCGTCGACGCGTTCCGGCGCCGCGCCCACCACGCGGAGCCGCCGCCCGCGGCCGCCGGGCAGCCCGTGGCGCCCGCCGCCGAGGAGGAGGCGCTCGCGGCGACCGTCGGCGGTGAGGTCGGGGACGCGTTGCGGCGCCTCGCGCCGGAGCTCAGACAGGTGTTGCAGGCCATGGTCCTCGACGGGCTGTCCGTCCGGGAGACCTCGGTCCTGCTGGGGCTGCCCGAGGGCACGGTCAAGACCCGTGCCCGCCGGGCGCGGATCGCGATGCGGAAGGCGCTGGCATGAGTGGGGAACACGCGTCGATGCGGAGCATCGACGGTTACGCGCGCGGCGACGCGGACCTCGCCGCCGACGAGGTGTGGGCCCTGGAGGCCCATCTGGAGGCGTGCCGCACCTGCCGTGACCGGTTGTCGGCCGCCGTCACGGCGCACGCGCCCGCCGTCACGGAACTCGTCGGCACGGTGTGGTCCGGCCTCGCGCCACAGCTCGCCTCCACCGCCCCGATGCCGCGCCGACGGCGCTGGTCGTCGCGGCTGTCGGGGTGGATGACGCCGGTGATGGTGCCGTGGCTGGCCATGGTCGTGGCGGTGACGCTGCTCGCGCTCCTGCTCGACCTGGTCGGTACCGGCTCCGGCATCGGCATCGGCTCCGACGACGGATCCGGCTTTGGCGGCGTGTCGCTGGTGCTGCTGCTCGCCCCGGTCCTGCCCGTGCTCGGCGTCGCGGCCTCGTGGTCACGCGCACTGGACCCGGCGTACGAACTGACGGCCGCCACGCCGAGGGCGGGGCTGTACCTGGTGCTGCGGCGTACCGCGTCCGTGCTCGCCGTGGTCGTGCCCGTGCTGCTGCTGTGCGGATGGGTCACGGGTGTGACGGCCGCGCAGTGGCTGCTGCCCTGTCTGGCCCTCACCTCGGCGACCCTGGCGCTCGGCGGTGTCGTCGGCGTGTCCCGCGCCGCCGCCTGGCTGGTGGCCGGATGGGCCGCCGTGGTCGTGGCACCGAGCCTGGCCGCCGGCCGTACCGTCTTCGCCCTGCGGGCGGACGGCCTGCCCGTGTGGGCCCTGATCCTCGCACTCGGCACCGGTGTCGTGCTCGCCCGCAGGGGCGCGTACGCCGAGCCGGGATCCCGTCGCTGACCACGTCGACCACGTCGACCATCGGAAAGGAACACCACATGACGCGCGCGGTGAGCGCGGCCGACATCGCACCGACGCCCTACGCCTGGGAGATACGGGCCGGCGGGCTGAAGGTCAGGGTCGGCAGGAACAAGATGGCCGTCGACGGGCTCGACCTGGTGCTGGGCACCGGCGTGCACGGCCTCCTCGGCCCCAACGGGGCGGGCAAGAGCACCCTCATCCGGGCACTGGCCACCGTGCTGCGCCCCGCCGCGGGCACCCTGGAACTGCTCGGCGAGTCCGTGGGCGACCTGGGCGAGCAGCGTGCGCTGCGCCGCCGGATCGGCTACCTGCCGCAGGAGTTCGGCTACTACAAGCGCTTCACGGTGCGCGAGTTCGTCGAGTACATGGCGTGGCTGAAGGAGGTACCGAAGGCGGACGTCCCCGCGGCCGTGCAGCGCGCCGTGGAGCGGGTGGGCCTCGCCGACCGTGCCGACGCGCGGATGAAGACCCTGTCCGGCGGCATGGTGCGGCGGGTCGGCATCGCCCAGGCCATCGTCAACGACCCGGCGCTCCTGCTGCTCGACGAGCCCACGGTCGGCCTGGACCCGGCACAGCGGCTGCGCTTCCGCGACCTGCTGCAGGAACTGGGCCAGGACACCTGTGTGGTCGTCTCGACCCACCTGGTGGAGGACGTGGCCGCGGCCTGCACCGATGTGGTGCTCCTTGCCGAGGGCCGGCTGGTCTTCCAGGGCACCCCGGACGAGCTGGCCGCGGCGGGCGGACCCGAGCACGTGGGCGACAGCCCGCTGGAGCGCGGCTACTCGGCGCTGCTGCGGAACCCCGAGCGGGAGAGGGGTGCCTGGTGAACACCCGCATCCTGCGCACCGAACTGAAGCGCTCCGTCGCCCCCTGGGCCGGCGCGGTGGTCCTGGCGAGCGCGCTGGCGTTCCTGTACCTGGTGGACGCCGCGTGGGGGAGGGGCACCACGGCCTGGACGGCCCAATGGACGTCCATGGCCCTGTGGACCCGCGGCCTGCTGTTCTACCTGTGGCCGCTGGCCGTGGGGCTCGGCGCGCTGCAGGGCTTGCGGGACCACCGTTCGAGGATGACCGAACTGCTCACGACCACACCGCGCCCCGCCCGGCACCGCGCCGCCGCACTGGCGGGCGCGACGGCCCTCACGCTGGCCTCGGCCTTCGCGCTGCTCGTCCTCGTCGGCGGGGTGCAGGTGTTCGCCAACACCGCGTACACGCACCTCGGGTGGCTGCCGATCTCGCTGGTGGGGGCGCTCTCCCTGGTCGCGGGCGCCGTGCTGGGCATGGGGGCCGGACGGGCCCTGCCGTCCGTGCTCACCCCGCCGCTGCTGGCCATGGGCGCCTTCGTGTTCACGGCGCTCATGCACATGTCGCTCGGCCGGACGGAGACGATCACGGAGGCGGAGGTGCCGGGCACGGAGCCCAACCGCCTCTCGCTGCTGTCGCCGACGGTGGAGGAGGTGCGCGACGCCTTCGTCACGCTCTCCGCCCCCGTGCACGCCGGACAGACGATCTGGCTGCTCGGCCTGGCCGCGACCGGTTTCGCGCTGCTGGCCGCCGCGACCCCGCGCGGCCGGCTGCTCGCCCTGGCACCCGTCCTGGCGGGCGCGGCGACCGCCCTCCTCGTCCTGCCCTCCGACCCGCGCCGGATGTACGTCGTCGACGAGGCCGCCGCGGAACTGGTGTGCGACGGCCCGGTGTGTGTGACGGCTACGCACCGGGACCGACTGGCCGACCTGGCGGGTCCCGGGAAGGAGGCGCTGCGCCTGCTGCACGGCGCCCTGGGCGACCGGGCGCCGGTCTCGCTCCGGGAGGACACCGCCGTACTGCCGGAGGGCTCCATGCCGCGCTGGTCCCGCGAGACCGTGCTCATCGACTTCGACGAGGGCACCCTGGCCACCGCGAAGGGCGAGGAGCTGACCTGGGCCCTGATCGCCGAGGGCCTGGTGCCGGGGTGCGCACCCGTCGGCTGGAGCAGCTACGGGATCGAGGACGTCGCGCGGACCGTCGCCGTGGGCTGGGTCCACGGCGACCTGGAGTCGGTGCCCGGCACCGCGCCGGTGAAGCTGGACCAGCGGGACGCCGACGAGGCCCACGCGGTGTGGAAGGCCCTCGACGCGCTGCCCCGGGCCGAGCAGCTCGCACGGATCGACGCGATGCGCGCCGCCGCGCTCTCCTGCGAGGGAGACACTCTCGACGCGCTGTCCGGCGGTGCGTCCCGGTGAGATGGCTGACACTGTACGCACGCTCGCGGCAGGTACCCGCGTCGCTCGCCGCGGTGGTGATCGGCACGGTGGCGCTGTGGGCGTTCGCCGGGGACGGCGGCGCGGAACCGGGTGACCCACGACTGCCCGCGCTCGCCCTCGCCGCGGGAGCGATGGCGGCCTCGACCGGGCTCGGCGGGCAGGACCCCGACCTCGACCGGACGGTCGCGATCCGCTGGATCCCCCGTAGGGCGGCCCACGTGCTGCTCGCCGCCGCGGTCGTCGCCGGGGTGCTGCTGGCGGTGCAGACGGTGGGGCGGGACCTGGCGACCACCGCGTTCGTCGTCCGCGACAGTGCGGGCCTGATGGGGCTCGCCGCCCTCGGAGCGGTGGTGTGCGGGGGGCAGTACGCGTGGACGCCGCCGTTCGCCTGGCTCTCGTACTCCTTCTTCGCCCCGCCTCCGACGAGTACGCCGACGCAGGTGGCGTCCTGGATGCTGCTGCCCCCCGGCACGGCGGCGGGCACCTGGACGGCCCTGGCCCTCACGGCCGCCGGTACCACGGCCTACGCCCTCGTGGGCCCGAGACGGTAGCCGGCACGGGCCGCCGACGACCTGCACTTGATCAAGGCGGCGGTGCGCGCGGTGACGACCGCGGTGGAGGCGAGGCCACCGGCCGCCGCGCGGTGTCCTGCGCCCAGCGACGCGCGCGCAGGACACCGCGGGCGCCGAGGCCCGTCGCCAGGACGGTGAGTGCCGCCAGGACCCAGCCGACCGTCATGGAGAAGGACTCCGCCACCTCGGGATCTCCGCCGCGCGCGAGGTCGACGAGGCCCTGCATGATCTGGGGGCGTCGTCCCCTGTCTCCGTGTCGTCGAGTGGCGATCCGGCGGTCGGCCGACGGCGGTCGGTCGACGGTCAGCCGAGCGGGAGGCCCGTGCGGCTCTCCAGGATGTGGACGAGGCGCGCCTGGAAGTCCTCGTCCTGCGCCGCGGGGTGGGGCGCCTGTGTCTGCTGGTGGTGCCAGTAGCCGCCGGTACGGGGTGTCACATCGGTGTGGGTGGCGAGCCGTACCTGCGTCAGGTGTCCCGCGATCAGGTCGTCCGGTGCGCCGGCACCGCCCATGCGGGTGGGGACCCAGCCGGGGTCGACCGCGTGGCTGGAGGTCCCCTCCCACCGGGACGCGAGGGCGAGGGCGAGGGCGGTGACCCACAGTTTGCTGTCGCTGTAGGACGCGGTGCCGTCGGTCAGCCGTCGCAGATCGGTGGAACCGCCCCGGTGCATCGAGCTGCTGAGGTGGATGAGCCGGGCCGGCTTCTCCATCAGGGCCGTCAGCATGTAGGGCGCGAGCGTGTTGACGGTGACCAGGCCGGCGGAGTGCAGGACACCGGCGTTGTGGATGACGGCGTCGAAGCGGCCGAACGCGCCGGCCTGCCGGGCGACGTCACGGATCTCGTCGGGCTCGGCGAGGTCCCCGATGACCACGCCTCTCCACGCGGCACCGTCGCCCGGGCCGGCGAGACGGGCGGCATTGCGGACGTGGCCGACCACGTCGTGCCCGTCCTCGGCCAGCGCGTCCGCCGTGTTGCGCCCGAGCCCGCTGGACGCCCCGGTCACCAGGATCAATGCCATGCCGATCGCCTTCAGTGCGTGGAGTGGTGGAGTGGTGGGGTGATGGGCCGACATGAGCAGACCGGCCCATCACGGTCACGGTCAGGGCTTGAGCAGGGCCTTGATGGCACTGCGCTCGTCCATGGCCCGGTAACCCTCGGCGACCCGGGACAGGGGTAGTTCGAGGTCGAAGACCTTACCCGGGTCGATGCGCCCGGACACGACCCGGTCGATCAGGTCGGGCAGGTACTGGCGCACGGGGGCGGGACCGCCGCGCACGCCGACGTGGGAGTAGAACAGCTGCTGGCCGTCGAAGGCGACGCCGTGCGGTACGCCGACGAAGCCGACGTTGCCGCCGGGCCGGGTGGAGCTCAGGGCCTGCTGCATCGACTGCTCGTTGCCCACGCACTCCAGCACCCGGTCGGCACCGATGCCGCCGGTCATCTCCTGGATGCGGGCCACGCCCTCCTCGCCGCGCTCGGCGACGACGTCGGTGGCGCCGAACTCGCGCGCCAGCTGCTGCCGGGAGGCGTGCCGGGACATGGCGATGATCCGCTCGGCGCCGAGCTCCCTGGCGGCGATGACCGCGCACAGGCCGACCGCGCCGTCGCCGACGACGGCCACGGTGTCACCGGGCCGCACCTCGGCGGCCAGGGCCGCGTACCAGCCGGTGCCCATGACGTCGGAGCAGGCCAGCAGGCTGGCGATGTGCTCCTCGGCGGGCTGTCCGGGGGTGGCGACCAGCGTGCCGTCGGCCAGCGGGATACGGATGCGCTCGGCCTGGCAGCCCTCCGCGCCGACGAACTCGCGGTGCAGACAGTTGGTCTGGTAGCCGTTGCGGCAGTTGGCGCACGTGTTGTCGGAGGCGAAGAACGAGCCGACGACGAACTGGCCCGGCCGCACACTTCGCACCTCGTCGCCGACCTCCTCGACGACGCCGACGTACTCGTGCCCGAACGGGGTGGGCCGCTCGACCAGGTTGATCCCGCGGTAGTCCCACAGGTCGGAACCGCACACGCAGGTGGCGACGGTGCGGATGACCGCGTCGGTCGGGTGGAGGATCTGCGGGTCGGCGCGCTCCTCGAAGCGCACGTCGCCGGGGGCGTAGAGGACGGCTCCGCGCATGATGGTGCCTTTCTTCTTGTCTTCTCGCGGTCCTGCGGGGGAGGGGGGAAGGAAGGAGAGGGAGGAAGCGGTGGGTCAGGAGGCGCGGGTGCTGCGGCGCGGGCCGCCGTACTCGCCGTCGGTGACGTGCTCCAGCCAGTCGACCTCGTCGGTCTCCCACAGTGCGATGTGCGTCATGAAGTGGTCGGGTGCGGCGCCGTGCCAGTGCTCCTCGCCCGGCGGGGTCCAGATCACGTCGCCGGGATGGGCCTCGAGGATCTCGCCGCCGCGGGACTGGACCAGGGCGATGCCCTCGACGACGTAGAGGGTCTGGCCCAGGCCGTGGGAGTGCCAGGCGGTGCGGGCGCCGGGGGAGAAGCGCACCGCGTTGGCACGGGCCCGGGAGGGCTCCTCACCGCGGTGGATCACATCGGCCCAGGCGTCCCCGGTGAACCACTCCGCCGGCAGCTTCGTCGTCGGCTGCTTCTTCAACAGTTCCATGTTCCGCTACTCCGTGCTCGTACAGGTCCGAGGTGCGCGCAGGGGCGAGTGCCCGCGGCGCGCACGCGGGGCCGCCGCTCAGGCGTCCCGCTCGTCGGCGGTCTTCTTCAGCTGATCGATGGCGGTCATGGCGTTGGGCCAGCCCGCGTAGAAGGCCAGGTGCGTGATCGCCTCGGACAGCTCCGCCACGCTCAGCCCGTTGTCCAGGGCGACGCCCAGGTGGTGGCCGAGCTGCTCGCCGCGGTAGAGGGCGGCCAGCACACTCACCGTGACCAGGCTGCGGTCGCGGGGTGACAGCCCGGGCCGCTCCCAGACGTCACCGAAGAGCACCTCGTCGGTGAGCTCGACGAGCTTGGGTGCGATTCCGGCCGGCTCCGGGGGCGCGGACTGCTTGGACATGGTGGGCATGGATACGACTCCTCGGTCGGAACGTGATGATTCGCCCGCTACCACTGTGTGACGGACGCGGCCTTCCGGCAGCCGCCGCACCTGGTGTCCCCGTCGCACCCGGAGGCGTCAGCCGCTGCCGTCACCGAGGAAACCGCAGCTCAAGGAGTGGGAGAAGGGTCTGGTGATACAGGTACTGACAGGACCCCCCACAGGTGGACCGTCCGGCTTAGCCTGGGAGGCGTGAGTACCGAGAGTGACATCCGCGAGTTCCTGGCCTCCCGCCGTGCCAGGATCACGCCCCAGCGCGCCGGACTGCCCGCCTACGGCGGCAACCGGCGCGTGCCGGGGCTGCGCCGGGAGGAGGTCGCCCTGCTCGCGGGCGTCAGCATCGACTACTACGTCCGCCTGGAGCGCGGCCACCTCGCCGGCGCCTCGGAGGAGGTCCTCGACGCCGTGGCGAACGCCCTCCAGCTGGACGACGCCGAACGTGCCCACCTGTTCGACCTGGCCCGCGCGGCCGCCAGACGCCCCGCCCGCCGCACCAGGCGCCCGCGCGGCCCGCTGCCGGACAGCGTCCTGCGCGTGCTGCACTCCATGACCGACTCCCCGGCCTTCATCCGCAACGGCAGGCTGGACGTCCTCGCCGCCAACACCCTCGGCCGTGCCCTGTACGCGCCCCTGTTCTGACGACGCCGACGGCCGGGTGGCGGAAGGACTTGCGGCCGGTGTGGTGCAGGCGCACGTTGTGCTTGGCCCACGCGGTGCGGAACTCCTCGCTGCGGGTGACCAGCTCACCGATGAGTACCCTCGACTTCGACGCCATGGAACTGCCCGCCCGGCCCGGCCTCACCCTCACCGCCTACAGCGCGGCCCCCGGCACCCCGGACCACGACGCGCTGCGGCTCCTCACCGCCTGGGCCGCCACCGAAGCCGCATCGCTCGGGAACGGGCCTGCCGGTCACTGCTGATCGCGTACGGAACGGCGTTCGCCGGTGCCGGTGCCGGTGCCGGTGCCGGTGTGCGGTGCCGGATGCGGGAGTACCTCCAGGCGCGGCCAGTCCGCGAGGTCCCGCAGCAGCTGACGGTCGTGCGTGGCGACGACGACGGCGGCACTCGTGCTGCGGATCGCTCCGGTCAGCTCGTCGACCAGGGCGGACGACAGGTGGTTGGTCGGCTCGTCGAACAGGATCAGCCCGGGCCGTACGGCCAGTGCCAGCGCCAGGTCCAGGCGCCGCTGCTGCCCCTGTGACATCCGTCCGACCGGCGTACGCATCGCGGCGGTGTCCAGCAGCCCCAGCGCGCCGAGCGGCACGGCCTCGGCGTCGCGGAGCCGCCCGCCGGCCACCAGCCGTCCCACGTGGCGGGCATGCACCTCGTGGGCGGTGAGCCCGGGGTCCTGGGCGGTGGTCTCCTGGGTGACCCGGGTGACCCGCGCCCCCTGGGCCGTCACCACCCGGCCGGCCCCGGGCTCCAGCGCACCGGCCAGCACGGCGAGCAGCGTGGACTTCCCGGCACCGTTCGGCCCGGTGACGAGCAGCCGGTCCCCGCCGTCGAGGACGAGGTCGACCGGACCGGCCAACCGCCCGTCGACGGCGATGCCGTACGCCCGCAGCTGCGGCGCACCGGGTCGCACGCCCGGGTCCGGCCACCGCAGCGCCTGCGGCGGCTCGGGCACGTCGATCCGGTGCGCCTCCAGGGCGTCCCGCCGCCGGTTCAGGGACTGGACGACGCCCGGTGCGCGGGACTGGCGCTGGTGCCTGCCGGTGCCCTTCTCCGGCCGCCAGCCGGTGGAGAGCCGGCCGCGGGCCAGGGACACCGCCTCCTGCAGCCGCCGGTGCTCTGCCTGCTGCTCCTCGTGGTCCTGCTCCCAGCGCGCCCGGTCGCGACGCCGGGCGTCCTGCCAGGCCGGGTAGCCGCCCGCGTACAGGCGCGGTGTGCCGTCGCGGGTCGGATCGAGGTCGAGGAAGCGGTCGGCGACGTCGCGCAGCAGCGCCCGGTCGTGGCTGACGACGGCGAGACCGCCGCCGTGCGCGCGCAGCCGGCGGGTGAGGTGGTCCAGTCCGTCGGCGTCGAGGTGGTTGGTCGGCTCGTCGAGCAGCAGGATGTCGTGGTGCGCGCCGAGCAGGCAGGCCAGCCGGACCCGGTAGCGCTGCCCGACCGACAGCGTCGCCAGCGGGCGGTCGCGGTCGGTGCAGGCACCGAGGGCCTCCAGGTCGACGTCGACGCGGCGCTCGGCGTCCCAGGCGTCGAGCCGGGTGGCGGCGTCGAGCGCGGTGGCGTAGCGGTCGGCGGCGGCCGGACGGCCCGCGGCCAGGGCGTGGGTCGCCTCGTCCAGCGCGTCGAGGGCCGCGCGCGATGCGGCCAGCGCCCCGGACGTCAGGGTGCCGACGGTCTCGCCGTCCCGCGCGGACAGCTCCTGGCGGGCCAGGCCGATCGTGCCGGTGCGGTGCGCGGTGCCCTCGTCCGGAGCGACCAGGCCGGCGAGGACGTGCAGCAGCGTCGTCTTGCCACGCCCGTTCTCGCCGACGACGGCGACGCGCGACCGGGCGGAGACGGTGACCGAGACGTCGTGCAGGACCCGCCGGGACCCGCGGGTGACGGTGACGCCCTCGGCGCGGACGTGTGCGCCGCCGCCCGCCTCGACGACGGGCAGGGACGGGAGGTGGTGCCGGGTGTTCGGGGTGGGGTGCAACGTGTGCTCCGCAGCTCGCAGGGGAGCCGGGCAGCGGGACATGGCCGCCCGGCGGGAACCGGAACGGCGAGCGCGGATTCAGCGAAGGGGAAGGCGCCGCCGTCAGCGGGCGGTTCGAACCTTCTGCGACCAGATGCCTCGTGCCATGTCCACCACCGTAACAAGGGCGGCACCGGGCGGGCGAGCCGGTTCTTCCCGCACGTGGGGTCCCGTGCCCCGGGCGCACCCTGTGGAAGACTCGACCTGTGATCATCGAACAGGCGTACGCGCACGTGGCCTCGTACGAACGGGACGAGTGGCCCTGGTCCGTGCCGTGCGTGCGCGACTTGCTGGCGGACGGGTTGCGGTTCACCGCGCCCGTGACCTTCCTCGTGGGCGAGAACGGCTCGGGCAAGTCCACCCTGGTCGAGGCCCTCGCCGAAGGCTTCGGTCTGGACCCGTGGGGCGGTTCGCACGACTGGCGTTACGCCAGTCACCGCCCCAAGTCGGCGCTGGGCGAGCGCATCCGCTTCGACGCGGCCCCGCGCGGACGGCGCATGCTGGGCAACTGGTCCACCCGCAAGGGCTTCTTCCTGCGCGCCGAGACGGCGCTGGACGCCCTGGACCGGGAAGGGTTCGCGCCGGCTTCGGTCAGTCACGGGGAGGGCTTCCTCG
Source organism: Streptomyces sp. CRN 30 (assembly GCF_034105845.1). Taxonomy (NCBI): domain Bacteria; kingdom Bacillati; phylum Actinomycetota; class Actinomycetes; order Kitasatosporales; family Streptomycetaceae; genus Streptomyces; species Streptomyces sp. CRN 30. The sequence continues at coordinate 47,285 of NZ_JAVRHI010000433.1, forward strand.
CCGCCTTCCGCAGCAAGTTCCTCCAGCCGGGGCTGTACGTGATGGACGAGCCCGAAGCCGCGCTGTCGTTCACCTCCTGTCTGGAACTGCTCGGCCACATCGACCAGTTGGTGAAGAACGGCGGCCAGGTCATCTGCGCCACCCACTCCCCGGTGCTGACCGCCCTGCCCGGTGCGGACATCGTCGAGGTCGGCGAGCACGGCATGCGCCGCAGTGCCTGGGACGAGCTCGCCCTGGTCGACCACTGGCGCCGCTACCTCACCGATCCACGGTCCTACCTGCGGCACGTCCTCGACTGAGGCGACGCCCCGCGTCGTTCGCCGGGGTACCGGCAGGACACCCCGCGTACCCTCGTCCCCGTGCCAGCCTCCCGCCTCCACCGCGTTGCCGTCCTCGTGCTCGAAGGCGCGAAACCACTCGATGTCGGCATCCCCGCGCAGGTGTTCACGACCCGGGCGAGCATGCCGTACGAGGTGCGGGTGTGCGGCCCGGCACCCGGTCCGGTGACCGGCGGCGACGGCCTGTCGTACCACGTCGCCCACGGCCTCGACGCGCTCGCGTGGGCGGACATCGTCTTCGTCCCGGGATACCGCTTCCCGGACCGCGACGATCCGCCGCGGGCCGTCGTCGACGCGCTGATCGCCGCCCATGAGCGGGGTGCCCGGCTCGCCGCCATCTCGACGGGCGCGTTCGCGCTCGCCGCCACGGGCCTGCTCGACGGCAGGCGCGCCACGACGCACTGGCACTACACACGCGCGCTCGCGACGGCTCATCCGCGGATACGGGTCGACGAGAACGTCCTGTTCGTCGACGAGGGCAGCGTGCTCACCTCGGCCGGCGCCGCCTCGGGCATCGACCTGTGCCTGCACATCCTGCGCGGCGACCTCGGGGTGGCCGCGTCGAACCACGCCGCCCGGCGCCTGGTCGCGGCGCCCTACCGCAGCGGCGGCCAGGCGCAGTACGTGCCGCGCAGCGTCCCCGAGCCGCTCGGCGAGCGGTTCGCCGCCACCCGGGAGTGGGCGCTGCACCGGCTCGCCGAGCCCCTCACCCTCGAGGTGCTCGCCCGGCACGCGGCGGTCTCCCCGCGCACCTTGTCGCGCCGCTTCGTCGAGGACACGGGGTACACACCGATGCAGTGGGTCATGCGCGCCCGCATCGACATGGCCCGTGAGCTGCTCGAACGTTCACAGCAGGGCGTGGAGCGGATCGCCGGCGACGTCGGACTCGGCACCGGCGCGAACCTGCGGCTGCACTTCCAGCGGATCCTCGGTACGACGCCGAGCGAGTACCGGCGCACCTTCGCCCGCGACGAGTGACCCGCCGAACGGGTGCGTAGCACCAGGCACTTGACACTCGGCACTCACCACTCGGCACGTGGCGCGGTACTTGGCGCGATCCTTGCGAACCGTGTCACTCACGCCGCTGCCACGACCGGGCGCCGCGAGCGAACCTGGTGGGGAACCGAAGGGACACCATCATGACGCGTATCGCCATCAACGGATTCGGCCGCATCGGACGCAATGTGCTGCGCGCCCTGCTCGAACGCGACAGCGACCTCGAGATCGTCGCGGTCAACGACCTCGCGGAGCCCGCCACCCTCGCGCGACTGCTCGCCTACGACACGACGGCCGGCCGGCTGGGCCGCCCGGTGACCGTGGACGGGGACGTCCTCGTCGTCGACGGCCGCCGTATCCGCGTGCTCGCCGAGCGGGAACCGGCGCAGCTGCCGTGGGCCGAACTCGGCGTCGACCTCGTGCTGGAGGCGACCGGCCGCTTCACCTCGGCCACGGCCGCCCGCGCCCACCTCGCCGCGGGCGCACGGAAGGTGCTCGTCGGCGCGCCGTCGGACGGCGCCGACGTCACACTGGCCCCCGGGGTCAACACCGACGCGTACGACCCGGCCGCGCACACGATCGTCTCGAACGCGTCGTGCACGACCAACGCCCTCGCGCCGCTGGCCGCGGTCCTCGACGACCTCGCCGGCATCGAGCACGGCTTCATGACGACGGTGCACGCTTATACACAGGAGCAGAACCTCCAGGACGGTCCGCACCGCGACGCCCGCCGTGCCCGCGCCGCCGCCGTCAACATCGTGCCGACCACGACGGGCGCGGCCAAGGCGATCGGCCTCGTGCTGCCGAACCTCGACGGCAAGCTGTCGGGCGACTCCATCCGCGTACCCGTTCCCGTGGGCTCGATCGTCGAACTCAACACGGCCGTCACCCGTGCCGTGACGCGCGACGAGGTGCTGGCGGCGTACCGTGCCGCGGCCGGGGGGCCGCTCGCCGGCATCCTGGAGTACTCGGACGATCCCCTGGTGTCGTCCGACATCACGGGCAACCCGGCTTCGGCGATCTTCGACTCGGCCCTCACCCGCGTCGACGGCCGCCACGTCAAGGTGGTCGCCTGGTACGACAACGAGTGGGGCTTCTCGAACCGGGTCATCGACACGCTGGAACTCCTCGCCAACCGCTGAGTCGACGACATGAAGGGGCGGGAGGACTCCTTGTTCCGCCCGTGGTCCCGGTCCGGCCGTGCCCGTGCGGCGGGAGCAGGTGAGTCAGCCCCAGTCGCCGTTGATCCACGCGAGCAGGCGGGCGCGCCCCCTGTAGGAGCAAGGAGCGTGGACAGCGCCGGAGGAGACGTCCGTTCCGGGCCCGCCCCGCAGGTCGTACCCGTAGTCGCTGGGGCCGTACTCGCCGTCGCGGTAACCGTCCATGTCGTCGGCCCGGTCGAGGAGCCCGAGGTCGAGACCGAGGTTGTCGAGGTACCGGGCGGGGTCGGCCGGCTCCACCGGTGCGGCCGGCCCGTCCGCCCAGGCGGCGAGCCGGTCCTCGAGACAGCCGTCGGAGCGCACGGGCCGGCCCAGCCACCACCCGGCCAGGAACACGGCGTACGGAGCGGTGGCGGCGCCGAGGCGGCGCAGGGTCATCCAGGCAGGAACCCGGGGAGTCTCGCACGACACGGGGCCGGCACCCACGTCGCGGCGGACACCGGGTCGCATCGCCTCTTCACGCCCCTACCGCCGGTGACCCTCGATCCACGCTCGCATGCGGGGGCGGTCACTCGTGTCGTTGGTGCAGGCGACGGCGTAGGAGACGAACGTCTGGGACAACATGGCGTCGGTTCCCCCAGGTGAGTCGTGCACCGTGGCCGGTTTCGCATCGAGACCGAGCGGAAGGGGGACTTCGAGTCGTACGCCTCCTCGTGTCTCTCGTCGGCGATCCGGTCGAGGGCGGCCTGGTCGACGTGGCACTCGGGCGCGACGGGCCGGCCCAGGTACCAGCCCGCGACGAACACGCCGTAGGCCGCGGCGGCGGCGCCGAGGCGACGCGGGGTGACCCAGCGCGGGGCGTTCACCGGCGGCCCCTTTCCCGCACGTGGGCGGCGGCCCGTAACGCTCGCGCAGCGGCTTCGGCGTCCCTGGTGTAGATCACCGTCGGCTCCGGCGGAGCCATCCACGTCCTGGTCCTCACCACGTACGACACCGACGCCGACATCACCCGCGCCGTCGAGGCGGGCGCCACCGGCTACCTGCTCAAGGCCGAACGCCCCGAGGAACTGTTCACCGCCATCCACAGCGCCGCCGCCGGCCGCACCGCCCTGTCCGCTCCCGTGGCCCACCGCGTCATGGCCCAGGTGCGCAGCCCGCGCCCCGCCCTGACCGAACGGGAACGCGACATCCTCGGCCAGCTCGCCCGCGGCCTGTCCAACCGTGACATCGCCAAGGCCCTCTTCGTCAGCGAAGCCACGGTCAAGACCCACCTGGGCCGCGTCTACGGCAAACTCGGCGTCGACACCCGTGCCGTCGCCGTCGCCGTCGCCAAGGAACAGCGACTGCTGCCGTGACCGTGACCGGGACAGCAGTGCGATCCGCGGTGGCGCCGGCGCGTTCACCAGGCGGTGGGACAGCAGCTCAGGACGTACCCGGCGAGCCGTGTCCCGCGGTGCCGCGTCCCCGTGAGGCAGCGTCCCGCCCGTCGTAGGCCGCCTCCAGGGGCGGTGACGTCACCCCGCAGTACACCTTGCACTCGGGGCGGGCCCCGACGGGCTCCGGCCCCACGTCGGCGGCCGGGGCCCGTACCGTCGTCCAGGCGATCACGGCTCCCGCCGTCAACAGCCCCGCGCAGATCAGCATGGCCGTGCGGAAGGCACCGGCGAACTCCTGGGGCAGGCGGTAGGAGTCGGGCCCCATGCCGGTCAGCAGTGGCAGTGCCGCCACGGCGACGAGGCCCGCCGCGCGGGCGGCCGCGTTGTTGATGCCGCTGGCCAGTCCGGCCCGGCCGGTCTCCACCGAGGCGAGCACGGCGGAGGTCAGCGGCGCGACCAGGACGACCATGCCGAGGCCCAGGACGACGAGGGCGGGCAGCACGTCCGGGACGTAGGCGGAGCCCTCCGTCACCCGCAGCATCAGCAGCATGCCGACGGCACACAGCAGGGGCCCGACCGTCAGCGGAACGCGGGGCCCGATACGCGTGGCCAGTGCGCCCGAGCGGCCGGAGAGCAGCAGCATCAGGACGGTGGTCGGCAGGAGCGCGGTGCCGGCGCCGAGCGCGGACCAGCCGACGACGACCTGGAGTTGCAGCGCGGCGAGGAAGAAGAAGCCGCCGAACGCCGCGTACACGCACAGGGTGACCACGTTGACGGTGGTGAACAGCCGGGACGCGAAGATCGACGGTGGCAGCAGCGGGTCCGGCCGCCGCCGTTCGACGAGGACGAAGACGACGCCGACCACGATGCCGGCCGCTCCGACGAGGAGCAGACCGTCGATCAGGGCGTAGGTGACGAGCGCGAGCGCCGCCGCGCCGAGGGTCGCGCCCAGCACGTCGAAGCGTCCGTGCGGGTGCGGATCGCGCGACTCCGGTACGTGCCGCAGGGCCACCGGCGCGCAGAGCGCGGCCAGCGGCACGTTGAGCAGGAACACCCACCGCCAGCCGGCCCCGTCCACCAGCCAGCCGCCCACGAAGGGCCCGATCGCGGCGCCCACCCCGCCGAGACCGGACCAGATCCCGACGGCCTTCGCCCGGTCGTCCGGGTGGAAGGACGCCTGGATCAGCGCCAGTGAGCCCGGGGTGAGCAAGGCGCCGCCGACGCCCTGGAGCACGCGGGCGCCGATCAGCACCTCGGTGGTGGGAGCGAGCCCGCACAGCAGTGAGGCGAGCGAGAACCACACCACGCCGACGACGAAGACCTTCCGGCGCCCGTACCGGTCGCCCAGCGCTCCACCGAGCAGGATCAGCCCGGCCAGGGTGAGCATGTAGCCGTTGACGGTCCACTGGAGCGCCGCCAGGTCGGCGTCGAGGTCCCGTCCGATACGCGGCAGCGCCACGTTGACCACGGTGGAGTCGAGCAGGGCCATGGACGAACCGAGCACGGTCGCCAGCACCACCCGGCGTCCCGCCGCCGTACCCGTCCGTATGCCGCCGACCGCACCGGCTCCCGCGTCCTCGCGCGCCCCGGGCCGAGGTGCGGATGCCGGTGCCGGTGCCGGTGCAGACGGCTTCGACAGCTCGGACGGGTTCGCGGGCGGGCGTACCCCTTCACCGCCGTCGCTCATACCGGAAGCATCCCGGCACCACGCCCGCACGGCCAGCCCGTGACGCCGGGAACGGACGGAGACCGGCCGGGGCCGGTGACGCCCACCGCGCGGACACACACGGGGGAAGAGCAGGGGTCCGTATCTGCGCCCGTGTGTGTCCGCGTTCAGGCGCCGGCGTCCCGCACGTCCCGTGCGTCCCCACCGGGACAAGCGGCCGCTGTCGGCGAACTGCCAGCGGGCGGCTCTCTCGGTGATGGTCGTGCGCCGGTGCGGCGCGATGAGCGCGCGCCGCGCCTCGTCGAGGCGGCGGTCCCGGAACGGTCCTGGTCAGCAGCGGCGCGGGCTCGGGGCCGTTGATCGTCCCGCAGGTGGCGAACGTTCGGATCGCCACCGCCGGGATGCGCAACTGGATCCTCAACCTGCACGCCGCGCTCTCCGGTACCGGCGTCCACGCCGCGCACATGGCGGTCGCCGCCTACATCGGCCGGGGTGGCCACGGCTCCCGGCCCGAGACGATCGCCGATGCCTACTGGCGGCTGCACACCGAGCGCGCCGAGGCCGAACTGGTCATCCAGGACCTGCCGGACGACTACCTGGAACGAGGCCTGGCGGACAAGTTCTCCGAGTCTCACGAGTCCACCGAGTCCACCGGGCCCGAGCCCGGCAAGTCCTGAGCAGAGGTCTGTCGGGCTCCCGCTCCCTCTTGGCGCCCCTGATTAATTAATATTTAATTGGGCTGCCTTCGGTGAGGCCCTCCTCTCCGCCCTCTTGCCGGTCGATGCCGCTCGGGAGCCGCATGTGAACCCGTACAGCCTTGTCAACGCCCGTTCCTCCGGCCGCTGTGTCGTCGTCACGGGAGGGGCCTCGGGCATAGGCGCCGCCACCGCGCACCGGCTGGCCGCCGACGGTGCCGGTGTGGTGCTGGTCGACGTCGCCGACCGAGCGGGTGAGGAGACGGCCCGGGCCATCCGGGACGCCGGCGGCAGCGCCGTCTACCAGCACGGTGACGTCTCCACCGAGGACGGCTGGGGCGATGCCGTCACGGCGGCCCACGACCACTTCGGGCCTGTCGCGGGGCTCGTCAGCAACGCGTACACGGTCCGCATGGGGGCCGCCCACACGATCGGCCGGGCGGAGTGGGACCGTCAGCTCTCCGTCAGCCTCACGGGCACTTTCCTGGGGTTCCGAGCATGTCTGGAGGATCTCCGGGCGACCGGGGGCAGCGCCGTCTTCGTCTCCTCCGTGCATGCGCTGGTCGGCATGCCGGGCCGTCCCGCCTACGCGGCGGCCAAGGCGGCACTGACGGGACTGATGCGGCAGTTGGCGGTGGAGTACGGGGCCGACGTGCGGGTCAACGCGGTGCTTCCGGGACCGGTCCTCACGCGCGCCTGGGACGACATCGGCGAGGCGGACCGGCAGGCCAGTGCCGAGCAGACGGCGATGGGCCGGCTGGGGCGCCCGGAGGAGGTCGCCGGTGCCATCGCCTTCCTCCTGGGCGAGGACGCGTCCTTCGTCACCGGGATCTCCCTCGTGGTCGACGGAGGATGGAGCGTACGGAAGACCTCCTCCTAGGCCGTCGCGCCGTCGCGCCGTCGCGCCGTCGCGCTGCTGTGCCGCCGTGCCGCCGTGCGCGAGACGTGCCCCTCCCGCCGCCCCACCGCCCCCGTCGCAGGAGCGTCCCCCGTGAAGATCACCCGCATCGAGACCTTCGCCGTCCCGCCCCGATGGCTGCTGTGCCGCGTGGAGACCGACGAGGGCGTCGTCGGCTGGGGCGAGCCGGTCGTGGAAGGCCGGGCCGCCACCGTCCGCACCGCCGTGCGCGAACTGGCCGAACTCCTCGTCGGACAGGACCCGCTGCGCATCGAGGACCACTGGCAGGTGATGACCAAGGGATCCTTCTACCGGGGCGGTCCCGTGCTGTCCAGCGCGGTCGCGGGACTCGACCAGGCCCTGTGGGACATCGCGGGCAAGGTGTTCGGCGCACCCGTCCACGTGCTGCTGGGCGGTCCGGTCCGTGACCGTGTGCGTGCCTACAGCTGGGTGGGCGGCGACGAGCCCGCCGAGGTGGCCGACGCGATCGCGGCCCAGGTGGAGGCCGGTTTCACGGCGGTCAAGATGAACGCCTGCGGCCGGATGAACCGCCTGGCCACGATGCGCGACATCGACGACGTCGTCGGCCGGGCCGCGGCGGCCCGCGAAGTACTCGGCCCGGACCGGGACTTCGCCGTCGACCTCCACGGGCGGTTCACGGTGGCCAACGCCCGCCGCGTGCTGCCCCACCTGGTTCCCTTCAGCCCCCTGTTCGCCGAGGAGGCCGTGCTGCCGGAGTACACCCACCTGCTGAAGGACCTGGTGGCCGGCTCACCGGTGCCGCTCGCCACCGGTGAGCGGCTGTACTCGCGTACCGACGTCCTGCCGGCCCTGCAGGCCGGTGTGGCCGTCCTCCAGCCCGACCTGTCCCACGCCGGAGGCATCTCCGAGGTCCGGCGCATCGCGGCGCTCGCCGAGGTCTTCGACGTACCCGTGGCACCGCACTGCCCGCTCGGCCCCGTCTCCCTCGCCGCCAGCCTGCAGATCGCCTTCAGCACCCCCAACTTCCTCATCCAGGAACAGAGCATCGGCCTCCACTACAACCAGGGCGCCGAGGTCCTCGACTACGTGGTCGACCCCGAGGTGTTCCGCTTCCACGACGGATGCTTCCTGCGCCCCACCGCACCCGGCCTGGGGATCCAGGTCGACGAGAAGGCCGTGCGCGCGGCGGACGACAGCAGCCCCGACTGGCGCGGGCCGATCTGGCGGCACCCCGACGGCTCGTTCGCCGAGTGGTGACCCCAGGACACCGACCCCGTGGCCCTTGCCCTTCCCCTCGCTCCTCCTCCCGCATCTCCCGCCCCCTCGCCCCTCCACGACATCACCGGAGCCGCCCCGTGGAAGCCACCGACTTCACCCGCCGCCTGAGCCGCGACAGGCTCGCCGCGATCGTGCGCGGCCGTTCGGCGGACGCCGCGCTGCGCACCGTACTCGCGCTCGTCGAGGAAGGGGTCGGCCTCGTCGAGGTCTCCCTCAACACCGTCGACGCCTGTGACGTGATGGCCGAGGCCGCCCGCGAGGTGGGGGAGGAGGCCCTCATCGGCGCGGGCACCGTCGTCACCCGGGACGACCTGCTGCGCGCCCGGGACGCCGGCGCCACCTGGATCGTCACCCCCACCACGGGAGGTGCCGTCACCGCCGCCGTGCACGAGCGGCTGCCCGTGCTGGCCGGAGCGCTGACGCCCGCCGAGGCCGCGGCCGCCGTGGCGGCGGGTGCCACCGCCGTGAAGCTCTTCCCCGCGTCCCTGGGCGGGCCCGCCTACCTCCGGGCCCTGAAGGACCCGTTCCCGGACATGCCGTTGGTGCCCGTCGGCGGTGTGGGCGCCGACCTCGTACCCGAGTACTTCGCGGCCGGAGCCCTCGCCGTCGGAGTCGGCTCACCGCTGGTCGGTGACGCCGCCCACGGTGGAGATCTGGACCAGTTGCGCCGCCGGGCCCGGCTGTTCCGGTCGGCGTGCCGGCGACCGGAGGCGGACGCGTGACCTCCCGGGCCGATACCACCACCGCCGTCATCACCACTGCTTCGCCGCGTACTTCCTCGCCGCCTCCGCCGGGCACGGACGTCCTGACCTTCGGCGAGACCATGCTGTCCCTGCGGACCGACGGGCCGCTCGCCACCGGCGCCCCGGCCCGCACCTCGGTGGCCGGCGCGGAGTCGAACGTCGCCGTCGGACTCGCCCGGCTGGGCCACCGCGTCTCCTGGGCCGGCCGCCTGGGCGCGGACGAACCGGCCCGGCTGATCCTGCGGACCCTGCGCGGCGAGGGCGTCGACGTGCGCCACGCCACCACCGACCCCGAGGCACCCACGGGGTCCATGCTGCGCGAACGCCTGGTCGCCGATGTCGCCCGGGTGCACTACTGGCGCACGGGTTCCGCCGCCTCCCGTCAGCGGCCCGGGCACCTCGCCCCGGCGCTGGCCGCGGGCGCCCGCGTCCTGCACGTCACCGGCGTCACCTGTGCCCTCGGCCCCGGTCCGCGGGCCACCGTGACCGAGGCGGTCGAGCACGCCCGCGCACGCGGCTGGACGGTGGTGCTGGACGTCAACCACCGGACGCGCCTGTGGAGCGAGGGGGAGGCGGCGCCCGTCCTGCGCCGGCTCCGCGACAACGTGGACGTCCTGATCGCCTCGGACGACGAACTCCCCCTCATCGCCGGGGACGAGCGCACGAGCGAGGACGCGCGGGTGGCGGAGCTGCTGGCCGCGGGGGTGGGCGAGGTGGTCGTCACACGCGGGGGCGACGGAGCCGACCTGTACGGCACCGACGGCCACCGCCTCCACCGGCCCGCCCACGGCGTCCCCGTACTCGACACGGTCGGCGCCGGGGACGCGTTCTGCGCCGGATACCTCTCCGGGCTCCTGGACGGTCTGGCACCGGCCGACCGGCTGCGGCGGGCGGTCACCACGGGCGCGTTCGCCGTCGCCTCCCGCGGCGACTGGGAGGGCCTGCCGCACCGCGACGAACTGGCGCTCCTGGACGCCGCACCCGGCAGCGCCCTCCGCTGAGCAGGACGGCCGGCCGGTCACGGGGTGAGCAGGGTGTTGCACTCCTGCTGCAGGGCGATGTCGCCCCACATCGGGTGGTGCGGGGCGGCGTTGGAACACACCACCGCACCCCAGGCTCCGGCCCTCGCGGACTCGGTCACGGCGAGGCGGCAGAAGGCCGCACCCACGGGACCCTCCTCGAAGGTGCCGTGCAGCGGGGTGTAGCCGATCCACCCCTCGCCGAAGACGAAGGGGACACCCGTCTCGGCGGCCCAGTCCGCGGCGGCGGCGATCCAGAGGGTCAGCTTCTGTTCCATCGCCGGGCGGTGGACGGCGTAACGGTCGTGGAGCCAGGCGTCGAAACGCTCGGGGTCGCACCAGTCGTGGACGTACAATTCGCGGTGGCCGACCACGGTGGCGTCCAGGCGCCAGCGGTCCTCGGCGGGCGGGACCCAGTCCTCCAGGCGGGGCGCGTCCGGCCGCAGCAGTTCGCGTGCGGCCCGCTCCTGCGGGAAGGGCCGGGAGGGGTCCCGCAGGGCGAAGGCGTCCAGCAGCTCGTCCATCACGCCGTAGACGTACGGGTGGAAGGCGGCGACGTCGACGTCCCGGGGCACGCCGCGCAGCGAACCGACCGGCACCTGGGCGTAGTTGACGGTGACCATACGGTCGGGGTGCCGCTCGCGGAACCGGGCGAGGCCCCGTTCCAGGCGCGGGCGCAGAGCGACGACGGTGTCCCCTTCGAGTCCCTCGGTGAGGAAGCCCGCCTGGACCTCGTTGTGCAGTTCGGTGAAGGCGACGCGGTCGTCGAGGCCGTCGTGGGCGGCCAGGAAGTCGACGAGGTCGGCGAGCGCGTCGGCCAGGACCCGCGGGCGCTGCTCGGGGTCCACGGTCATCAGGGCGTCGAACCAGGCACGGTCCCGGGCGAACGACGAGGACTGCTGGTACTCCCAGCTGGAGAGGATGACGAAACAGTCGTGGCGGCGGGCGGCCTCGAACAGGGCCAGCAGGTGGGCCCGCGCGTCGATCTCGGTCGCGGCGCGCACGTCGTACCAGCGCACCCGCTGCCCGACGGCGCCGCCCAGGGGGCCCAGGCGCAGGCGACGGGTGTCGAGACCGGAACCGAACAGCAGGTAGGGCATGGCGCAGACGCGGACGGTGTTGTAGCCGCGCTCCACGGCCTCGGCGAAGGCGCGGTCCAGGTCGGCGAAGGGCTCACCGGGACCGGTGCGGGTGTACCAGGTGAAGTCCCACAGGGTGATCTTCAGGGTGTCGGGGAGGCGGGCGGGCCGTGCGACGGGCATGCGGAGGAACCCTCTCGTTGGAACGAAAACAGGTGAAGAAGGCGTGCGGCTCAGCTCTTGACCGCGTGGGTCCGGAGCTCAGCTCTTGACCGCGTGGGTCCGGGGCGAGATCCGTACCGGGCCGTCGGTGACGGCCGGGGAGGAACCGGAACCGCACGGGGTCAGTCGGTCCCGCCCCCCGCGGCCACCGCCAGGGCGATCCGCCGGACGGGAACGAGTGCGGCGCTGTTCACCGAGGCGCGCTCACGGGCGGCCTCCAGCCCCGCACGCACGGACGCGTCGACGTACACCTCGCTGTCCTGGGGGAGGGGCAGGACCCGGATCTCGATCTCGTGCGAGGCCGCCTCCGCCACCTCGACCGCCTCCGCCGCCCCGTCGGTGAACCGGCGCAGCCCGATCTCCCAGTCGGGTCCGTACCAGAAGTGGTCCGCCACCAGCCGGCCGTCGAGGTAGGCCCGCGCCACGTCACCCGTGTACGACAGCCGCAGCAGCACCTCCCCGTCGGGGTCGTCGAACGCCGACACCGGGACGGTGATGCGGTAGACGGCCGCCCCGTCGAAGTCGGCGTCCCGCGGCGCGGAGGCCCGGTGGTGGGACCCGCCGGTACGCGCCGGCGGGACGACGGCCTCGGCCCGTACGCACGCGACCTCGCAGCGCGGCGGCGAGTCGGTGCCCGTGCCGATCGTGAGCGCCCACCGGGTGAAGGGCCCGTCGGTGCGCGGAGCGGACGCACCCGGTCCGGCGAGCAGGCGGGTGGCAGCCGTGTCACCGGGAGGCAGCAACACCGACAGGTCCACCTCACCCCGGGTGGTGTGGATCCGCAGCTCGCTCCCGTCGGTCAGTACCGGTTCCGCGCACAGGACGAGCCGGTCGGTGCCGCCGATGCTCACCCGCTGTGCCCGCAGCGCCTGTTCCTCGGACAGCACCAGCAGGTGCACCGGCCCCGCTCCCTGCGGGCCGGTCACCGTCCACAGGGTGGGGGAGCCGGGCTCGGGCACACTCACCACGACCAGGTCGGAGTCGTCCGCATCCCTGCGCACCGGTCCGGACACCTCGCAGCCGGCCGGCAGGGCGAACTGCGGGGTGATGCCGGCGGTCGCCGCGAACACCGCGACCGGGTCCCCGTCGAGTTCCAGCCGGGTGACCGGCTGCGCGCTGGCCCACTCCAGCCGCACCCCGCGGCCGATGCCGTACCCGAGCGGCCAGACGAAGTGCGCTCCGGAAGGGACGGTGACGTCCTGGGCGGGCAGGGTGGCCGTGCGCCCGCCCAGGTGCACCTGGAAGCGCACTCCGTCGTGGTCGGGCAGCGTCTCGTGCGGCTGGTGGTTGTTGACGAACAGGAAACCCGTCTCACCGTTCGCGCGCACCGACCAGCGCAGCGACTCGCGGTCGTCGAGTCCGGCCGGTTCGTCGTCGGGCAGGTGCAGCGGCATGTCCGCCAGGTCGGCACCGCTGTCCCGGATCAGCAGGTGCTGCAGTCGCAGCGCGTGGAAGGAGGGCCGTACCTGCCCGTACTCGCCCAGCGGCGCCTGGAAGTCGTAGTTCACGGCCGGGAGGTCGTTGGGGTAGCCGGTGTCGTGCGACTCCTGGTTGGGCACGGCGTGACCGAGGCGCTGGGAGCAGCCGTGGTAGAGGTAGTAGCCCTGCCAGACCGAGCCGCTGCCGAGCTTCGTCAGGGCGAGCGACGAGACGTCGGCGGCGGGCACGAGGGGGCGCCGGTGGTAGGCGATCGCCATGCCGCCGCCCAGCTCGCAGGTCGCGTACGGGTAGCGGCGGTCGTCCGGTCCCGTGCCGGCCGGTGCCGAGGGGCGCAGGTCCGCGCCGATCGCGTGGTCGTCGCGGATCGCGGTGAAGAAGTAGTGGCGCCGCATCTCGCGGGTCCAGCCCTCGTGCGCGTCCTCCCAGAAGGCTTCCGGGTAGCCGCCGTACAGCGGCAGCAGCACGTCGACGGGGATGTCGGCGGCGCCCCAGCCCGTCGCCGTCCACAGCGGTGCCCGGATGCCGGCCCGCTCGGCCAGGGCGCGCAGGGTGCGCAGGTGTCCCGGCTGGTCGTAGAGCTCGTTCTCCACCTGGACGGCCACGATCGGGCCGCCGTCGTCGTAACCCAGCCCGCGCAGTTCGTGGGAGATGCGCGTGTAGTACGACTCGACGAGCGCCAGGTAGGCCGGGTCGTCGGTGCGCGGGGTGCACCCGGCCTGCTGCAGCCAGTCGGGGAAGCCGCCGTTGCGGCACTCGCCGTGCGACCACGGCCCGATCCGCACCGATATGTACAGCCCGAGCTCACCGCACAGCTCGGTGAAGCGCCTGATGTCCAGGCCGCCGTCGAACCGCAGGGTGCCGCGTTCCTCCTCGTGCTGGTTCCAGAACAGGTAGGTGGCCAGCAGGTCGATCCCGCCGGCGCGTACCTTCAGCAGCTCCTCGCGCCATTCGGCCGCCGGGTAGCGGCTGAAGTGGAACTCACCCATGACCGGCAGCCAGGGCTCGGTACCCCGCTGGAGCTTGCGGCTGTCGGCCTCCAGGGGGTGAGGGGCGTCTTCGCGGCTGCCCATCGGCAGGTGCCCCTTGATCGGGAGGGGAAGGTGTCGGGCGTGCAGCGTCAGCATGACAGGCGGCTCCGGCGGGCGTGCGGCTCGTGAAGTGGGTTCATCGTCTGGGCGGCCCTACCCCCTGTCAAGATGTATTCATAAATAATGCTGACCGCTAGACTGTCTGACCACGGAGCTGACCACAGGGCTGACCCCGGGGCGAAAAGCCGCCCTACAACCCCATGAGGAGAACCGCATGGCGTCCTACTCCGGTCGCGGTGTGCACGGACAGGTCGTACACACACTGGGTGCGCGCATCGTGGGAGGGGAGCTCGCCGAGGGCGAGATCCTGGACATCGGTGCGCTCGGCGCCGAACTGGACGTGAGCCTCACCGTCATGCGCGAGGCGCTCAAGGTGCTGGCCGGCAAGGGGCTGACCGACGCACGCCAGAAGCGGGGCACCTTCGTCAGGGAACGCGACCACTGGAACCTGCTCGACGCCGACGTCATCCGCTGGCGAATGGAGACGGGCGACGGCACCCAGGTGCTGCGTGACCTCGCCGACGTACGCTCCATCATCGAGCCCGCCGCGGCGCACCGGGCAGCGCTGCACCGTACCGGCACCGACCTGTCCGCGCTCGAGGCCGCCCTCGAGGACATGGGGCGGGCGAAGGTCGACTCGGCAGCCGCCGCCGAGGCGGACGCGGCCTTCCACCGGGCGCTCCTCGCCGCCACGGGCAACGACATGCTCAAGAGGATGGACCTGCTCCTGGAGCCCGGCCTGCGGGAACGCGACCGTATGGTGCACGCCCACGGCGATGCCGACGACCCCGTACCCAGCCACCGTGCGGTGCTCGACGCGGTCCGCGACCGGGACCCCGCCCGCGCCGAACGCGCCATGGTCAACCTGCTGGCGAAAGCGGTCGCGGACCTCGACCACCTCGCACCCGCACCGGACGCCGCGCCGCCGTCCTGAGCCCCACCGCTCGCCCGGCTGCGCCCCCCCGATGGGCGAGCCGGAATGAGCAAGCCGGACCGGGAGAAGCGGAGATTTCATGTCACTGCAACGATTTCTCCCGCATCTGCCTGCTAGACATGGTCGAGTGAATTCCTCAGTGCCGCACCGTGTGCGGCATCGCCGCAGGTTGTACGTGGATCTGGCGCGTGTCGTCGCCTCCGCGTGTCGCCGTTCGTGATGTCACCGCTCGCCGCTCGCCCCGCGCACGCCGTGCCCGGAGGGACCGCTCGCGCGTCATTCCCGACTCCTGCGACCACCCTGCGACTACTTGAGGACTTCGCCCCCGTGGCACATCTGATCGACGTTCGTGGTGGTGACGTTCCGGCCGGCCCGACCACACACCTCCTCGACAACGCCGTCTGGGCCGCCCTCGACGGCCCGCACGCCCACCTCGCCGAGCGGGTCGGCCGAGCAGCCCGCTACCCCGCCGACGTCTACGCCTTCGCCGCCCTCGCCGATCCCGGGGACCCGGCCGCCTGGGCCGACCTGCACACGCTCGCCGGTTCGGGCACGGCCGTACGGATCAAGCCGGTCGACGAGGTACAGGTACCCGGGGGCTGGGAGATCGTCGACGGGGGAGAGGGCGTCCAACTCGTCGACACCGCACTGCGCGCCGAGCCCGACCCCGAGGCGGTGCGCCTCGGACCTGACGACGTGCCCGAGATCCTGGACCTGGTCGCCCGGACCAGGCCGGGCCCCTTCCTGAAGCGGACCGTCGACCTCGGCACGTACCTCGGCGTCCGGCACCGGGGTGAGCTGATCGCCATGGCGGGCGAACGGCTCCGTCCCCCGGGCTGGACTGAGATCAGCGCGGTCTGCACCGCTCCGGAGCACCGCGGCCGGGGCCTGGCCGCCCGGCTGGTACGGGCGGTCGCCGCGGGCATCCGTGAACGCGGCGACACCCCGTTCCTGCACGCCGCTGCCACCAACACGCACGCGATCCGTCTGTACGAGTCACTCGGCTTCACCCTGCGCCGCCGGAACACGATCCTGCGCGTACGCACGCCCGGAACAGAGCGCGAAGCCGGGTCCTCATGACAGTGCCCCGAGAAGAGCTGCGCGCCACCACATGGTGGACGGAGGTGCGGTACATGCGGCGCCGGCTCCGCCTCCGCGCGTCGGCGTCGAACCCACGCCGGGTCGTCCGCCTGCACTCCCGGCCGTACATCGATCTGCGGCGCGTGGCCGGCGCGCTCTGTCGCGGCGCCTGAACCTCGCCCCCGTCGTGCCCGCCCCCGCGCGAGGGGCGGCGCTCCCGTCGACGAGTCTCCAGGAAGGCACCACCGTGTCAGTTCCCCCCTCTCCCTTCTCTTCCTCCTCTCCGCTGCACCTGGCCGTCGCCCTGGACGGCACCGGCTGGCATCCCGCCTCCTGGCGTGAGCCGGTGGCCCGTCCCCGGGACCTGTTCACCGCCGGCTACTGGGCGGGCCTGGTCGCCGAGGCCGAGCGTGGTCTGCTCGACTTCGTGACCATCGAGGACGGCCTGGGCCTGCAGTCCTCCCACCCCTTCGACCAGGACGGCCGCACCGACCAGGTCCGCGGCCGCCTCGACGCCGTCCTCATCGCGTCCCGGATCGCCCCGCTGACCCGGCACATCGGCCTGGTCCCGACCGCGGTGGTCACCCACACGGAGCCCTTCCACCACTCCAAGGCCCTCGCGACCCTGGACTACGTCAGCACCGGCCGCGCGGGCGTGCGGGTCCGGATCACCGCCCGTCCGAACGAGGCGGCGCACTTCGGCCGCCGCACCGTCCCGCGCATCGACGCCTACGACAGCCCGGGCGCCCAGGAGACGGTCACCGAGCTGTTCGACGAGGCGGCCGACTACGTGGAGGTGGTGCGCCGGCTCTGGGACAGCTGGGAGGACGACGCGGAGATCCGGGACGTGGCCACGGGCCGCTTCATCGACCGGGACAAGCTGCACTACATCGACTTCGAGGGCAGCCACTTCAGCGTCAAGGGCCCCTCGATCACCCCGCGTCCGCCGCAGGGCCAGCCGGTGGTCACCGCCCTCGCCCACCAGACCGTCCCGTACCGGCTGGTCGCCCGCCAGGCCGACGTCGGTTACGTCACCCCGCACGACGCGGGTCAGGCGCACGCGATCGTCGCCGAGATCCGCACCGAGCAGCAGGCGGCCGGCCGGGCAGAGGACACCCTGCACGTCTTCGGTGACCTGGTGGTGTTCCTGGACGACGACCCCTACGAGGCCGCGGCCCGCAAGGAGCGCCTGGACACCCTCGCGGGAGAGCCGTACACCAGCGACGCCCGCATCTTCACCGGCACCCCGACACAACTCGCCGACCTCCTCCAGGAGTTGCAGACAGGCGGGCTGAGCGGCTTCCGGTTGCGCCCCGCCGTCCTCGGCCACGACCTTCCGGCGATCACCCAGGGCCTGGTGCCCGAGCTCCAGCGCAGGGGCGTCTTCCGCCGCACGTACGAGGCCGACACCCTGCGCGGCCTGCTGGGCCTGCCGCGCCCCGCCAACCGCTATGCGACCAGCGCCACCACCACCGCTACCGCCACCGCCACCGCCTGAGCCGGAGGGACGGAGACCACCATGAGCAAGCCGCTGAAGCAGATCCACCTCGCCGCCCACTTCCCCGGCGTCAACAACACCACCGTGTGGAGCGACCCGGAGGCCGGCAGCCACATCGAGTTCAGCTCCTTCGCCCATTTCGCGCGCACCGCCGAACGCGCCAAGTTCGACTTCCTCTTCCTCGCCGAGGGGCTACGGCTGCGCGAACAGGGCGGGCAGATCTACGACCTGGACGTCGTCGGCCGCCCCGACACCTTCACCGTCCTGGCCGCGCTCGCCGCCGTCACCGAACACCTCGGCCTGACCGGCACCATCAACTCCACCTTCAACGAGCCCTACGAGGTGGCCCGCCAGTTCGCCAGCCTCGACCACCTCTCCGGCGGCCGCGCCGCCTGGAACGTGGTCACCTCCTGGGACGCCTTCACCGGTGAGAACTTCCGCCGCGGCGGCTTCCTCCCGCAGGAGGAGCGCTACTCGCGCGCCCAGGAGTTCCTCGCCACCGCCCACGAACTCTTCGACTCCTGGCACGGCGACGAGATCGCAGCCGACCAGGCGTCGGGGACCTTCCTGCGCGACGCGAAGGCGGGCGCCTTCGCGCACCAGGGGCAACACTTCGACATCGGGGGGCAGTTCGACGTCCCGCGGTCCCCGCAGGGCCGCCCCGTGATCTCCCAGGCGGGTGACTCCGACGAGGGGCGCGAGTTCGCCGCCTCCGACGCCGACGCGATCTTCAGCCGGCACGCCGAGCCGGAGGAAGGGCAGGCGTTCTACACGGACGTCAAGGGCCGGCTCGCCAAGTACGGCCGCCGCCCGGACCAGTTGCTGATCCTGCCGGCAGCCTCCTTCGTCCTGGGGGACACCGACGCGGAGGCCGAGGAGCTGGCCAAGGAGATGCGCCGGCAGCAGGTCAGCGGGGCGACCGCCCTCAAGCACCTGGAGTTCGTCTGGAACCGCGACCTCTCCGCGTACGACCCGGACGGCCCGCTCCCCGACATCGACCCCGACCTCGGCGAACACCACATCGCCCGCGGCCGCGCCCAGGTGCGCATGTACCGTGACCCGCTGGCCACCGCCCGCGAGTGGCGTGAGCTCGCCGCGGCCAACAACTGGTCCATCCGCGACCTGGTGATCGAGACCGGCAACCGGCAGACCTTCGTCGGCTCCCCGCAGACCGTCGCGAGGACGATCAACGACCATGTGCAGGCCGATGCCGCCGATGGCTTCATCCTCGTTCCGCACATCACCCCCCGAGGCCTCGACGCCTTCGCCGACCGGGTCGTCCCGCTCCTCCAGGAACAGGGCGTCTTCCGCACGGAGTACACGGGCCCGACCCTCCGCGACCACCTCGGCCTCGCCCACCCCGACGCCGTGAGCGACGCACGTGCGGCCACTCGGCACGCCCATCGCCCGCGTGAGAGCCATGTGGCAGCCGCCCGCGTGCAGTGATGCAGTCGATGACGGACCAGTTGTCGGTGTCGGCGCCGGCGATCCCGGTGGCGGTCGCCGCGAGGGTGGGTGACTGTCAGGAGTGCTCATCGGTGTCGCGGAGGTCGAGGGCCCAGTTCTGCCCGACGAGGTCCTGACCGAAGCTGTGGTGAGGCTCTTCGTCCGTGAGCGTGAACCCGAAGTGTTCGTAGATCCTGCGAGCGGACACCAGGTTGTCGGTGGTCCACAGGGTCACGCGCCGGTAGCCGGCCTTGCGGGCGAAGGCGAGGGACTGTTCGACGAGGCGGGTGCCGAGCCCCAGACCCCGGGCGGACGGAGTGACGAGCAGGACGCGCAGCTTGGCCACTCCCGGCTGGTCGGCGGCGACCAGGAACACGCAGCCCGCGCGTTCGCCGTCGATCTCGGCGATCCAGGCCGCATCTGTGGCCGGGGAGCGCTTGGCCGCGTAGTCGCCGACGATCTGTGCCACCAGTGCCTCGAAGCCGGTGGTGAAGCCGAACTGCTGGGCGTAGAGCTCACCGTGGGCCATCACCACCCAGCCCAGGTCGCCAGGGCGGTCGGCGCGGCGGATCACGAACTGCCGCTGACGGGCTTCCTTCGGCATACTCACTCTCCGTGTCGGATGGCTGCCAGGTGCTACTGACACGATCGTGTCAGTAGTTCTATGCTAGGTCCATGCCTCCGACAACCGCAAACCCGTCCGCACGTCATAAACAGCTGCTTGAGGCCGCCTACGACTACGCGCTCGCACACGGTCTGGCCGATCTGTCGCTGCGCCCGCTGGCCGAGGCCATCGGCTCCAGTACGCGGGTGCTGATGTTCCTGTTCGGCAACAAGGAAGGGCTCGTGCGGGCGCTGCTGGAGCGGGCCCGCACCGAGGAACTGGCGCTCCTGGCGCACCTCCGTCAGCACGACCGGCCGGTCGGCCTGGTCGCGGCAGCCGAGCAGGTGTGGACGTGGCTCGCCGCCGACGAACACCGCCCGCTGCTGCGCCTGTGGGCCGAGGCGTACGCCCGCTCCCTCGTCGAACCGAACGGCCCCTGGGCCGGGTTCGCCCGCTCCACCGTGGAGGACTGGCTCGACGTCCTGGCCGCCTGCCAGCCACAGCCGGACCGAGAGAGCGAGGAAGGCGCCGTCCGCCGCACTCTCACGCTGGCGGTACTGCGAGGGGCACTGCTCGATCTCCTCGCCACCGATGACGAACACCGGGTGACCGCCGCCGTCCACCGGCAACTGGCACTGTTGCACTGGGACGAGAGGTCCGGCACCTGATCTCAAGGGCGAGGGCGGAGAGATGTCCCGCCAGGAAGCCATCTCCTGGCTGCACAACTTCCGGAGCCCGCTGGCGCCCACGCCCGCGACATCCGGCTCGTCACCCGGTTGTAAACGCTTGGAGCGGCGACTGCCCGAACTGGTGCCCGCTACGCCGACGTGAACGGTGGGGGCAGGAGTTGGATGACGTCGTTGTGGTTGCCGCCGGTCAGTGACGCCGCGGGCGGGATGCCCTGGCCGTCGGTGAGGGGGTGGTGCTTGCTGCCGGTCGCGCGCGGTCGACCGGGCTGGGTCCGCTTTCGAGTCCCTGCGGGCCGTGGGCAGGCGCGAGGAGTCGATCACTGCCCGGGACCGGTCCGGCTGGTTCGTCGGCCGCAGCTTTTCGAGCAGCGCTGCGTGCAGCCGGTCGACGCGTGGCGGCGCCTCGGCGTAGGCGTGGCGGCGGATGAGAACGTGTGCCTTGAGCCGTCGGAGTGCCTGGGTGAGCATCTTGCGGAGACGCCGCCGAGCAGCTCGATCAGCTCGCCATGGCGTGGGATCACCGGGATCGAAGACCCTGCTGGCGCCGAAGGTTGCCTGCTGACTCCGCAGTGGAGCAGATCGGGCTCATGGACTGGCGGACACCAGCTCGACGGCAGGTGTCAGTGGCGGCCCGGCTGGGGTACCGGTTTCCGAGTTGGTCCGTCATTCGGGTACTCGGGCATTCGGGTTATTCGGGGTGGAGGCCCCCGCCGCCGTCCCCGCATCCGGTGCGGCCGCGCGCGCTCGAGGGAGCCCGGCTGCAGCGGTACTTCGGACGCGCGACCACGGGGGCCCGGTCGCTGTGACGGCCGAGCTGCGCGTGGGTAACTGCCTACTGCGGCTCGGTCGCGATCTGGATCAGGTTGCCGCAGGTGTCGTCGAAGACGGCGGTGGTGACGGGGCCCGCTTCCAAGGGCTCCTGGGTGAAGCGGACGCCGCGGCCGCGTAGGCGCTGGTACTCCGCGTTCACGTCGTCGACGGCGAACTGGGCGAGCGGTATGCCGTCCTGCACGAGCGCGTCACGGTAGGACTTGACGGCCGGGTGGCCGGCGGGCTCGAGGAGGAGTTCGGTGCCGTCGGGTTCGTCGGGCGAGACAACGGTCAGCCACCGGTCCTTCTCGCCCACCGGAACGTCGTGCTTCTTCACGAAGCCGAGGATCTCGATGTAGAAGTGTTCGGCCTTGGCCTGGTCGTCGACGAAGACACTGGTCAGGTGGATCTTCATGAAGTGCTCTCCTCCGGTGCGGATGCGTCGGGCACGGGCCATCGCTCGGCGATCTGCCTCAGCGGGGCTGTGTTCAGGTGGTGGAACTTGTAGCGGCCCTCTCGCCTGGTCTCGACGAGTCCGGCGGCCTCGAGCACGGCGAGGTGCTGGGAGACCGCCTGGCGCGAGATGCCGAGCTGATGTTTCATGCTCAGTCGGGAGCAGATTTCGAACAGTGTCTGTCCGGACTTCTCGGTGAGCTCGTCGAGGATGGTGCGGCGGGTAGGGTCGGCCAAGGCTCTGAAAAGGTCATCGGCCACGACCACAGCATAGGCAACTGTTCACTTGCCTATCAAGTGGAGGTGCGCCGCGCGGTGGGTACTGCCCGGTGGTCGGCTGCGGGTCACTGGAGGGGGCCAGTCGCCTGGACGACCGTCTGGGCCATCCAGGCATGCGTCCGCTCTCGCACTCCACCCGCGACAGACGATCCCCGGGCGACCTGCGTGGCCTGCCGCAGGGATCCACGGGGCGGCCTCGCGCTCGGCGGCGGCCTGCTCGGCGGAGGTGACGTGCTCCAGGGCCGGGCCCACCTCGGCGAGGCGAGGAGCCGCGCGAGGTTGAGGGATCTCACGCCGGCCAGGCAGCTGGCCACGCCGCCCATGACAGCCGACTGATCGCCCGACTCGAGAAGGCCTCGCGCACCGTTCTCCACCTACGCCGTGCCCCGCCGACGCTACGCTCCTGCCGTCCGCGGGCTGATGCGCGACGCCATGCCGGTCCATGCCGGTCCATTCCGGTCCGCTCGCCAACGGCTGATTTCCCCAGTTGCGGCAAGAAGGTGTCCGGGTCGTGTCGGCGTGCTCCCGGTGGGCGGTGCGCGGTACCCGTGCCCCACCGGCGCTGTACGAATGCTCAGTGCCGTTCGCATGTCAGAGGGAGGCGTTCGACGATGGGGACCGCAGGGCACGTTCCGCAGACCCGGGACATGATCGGTGAGGAGCTTTCCGGCGACGAGGCGCTCACCGCGCTGAGGCGTTACGGAGGCCGCCGACTGCTCGTGGACGCGTTCTCCAGATTCCGTTACGGCGATGGTTTCACCAACGCGCGCTCACTCGCCTTCCAGGTCGTCCTCGGCCTGGTGCCGTTCACCATTGCGCTGGTCGGTGTGACGGCCACGGTGCACACGGAGAGCATCGGGCGGATCGTCGAGCTCACCCTCGCCCGCATCGTGCCGGGCGCCAGCGCGGACCTGGTCGAGGACGCCCTCCACGGCACGGAGCGCAGCGCCGGGACGGGCATGTGGAGCGCCGTCGCCATGTGGCTGGGCCTGGCCTTCGCCCTGCTCAATCTCGCTTCGGCGATGGGGCAGGTGGAACGGGGAGCCAACCGTATCTACGGCATCGAACGCGACCGGCCCTTCCTCGCCAAGTACGGACGGGCGCTGGTGCTCGCCCTGTTCGCGGGCATGCCGATGGTGCTGGGCTTCCTCGTGCTGGTCGCGGGAGACGCGGTCGGGCACTCCGTGGTGGAGGCGTTCGGCTGGTCGCAGGAGCGGCTCGACTGGTGGGGGTACGCCCGGGTGCCGCTGGGTGTGGTGCTCGCCGTCGTCGCCTCGGCGGTGATCTTCCGCTGGGCTCCACGTCGGGACCAGCCGGGCTATACCTGGCTGGCGTTCGGCTCGGGGGTGCACCTGGTGCTGTGGATCGCGGCCACGTGGTTGCTGGCGCTGTACGTGGCGAAGAGCGGCTCCTTCGGCACGGTGTACGGGCCGCTGACGGCCTTCGTCGCCCTGCTGCTGTGGGCCAATCTGACGGGTGTCGCGCTGTTCCTCGGCATAGCGTTCGCCGCTCAGCTGGAAGCCGCCCGTGCCGGAATCACCGAGGCCGTGCGCCCGGATCCGGGGCCGGGGTCATGAGGGTCCGACCCGCACCCGGTCCGTGCGGCCGGGCCGGAACCGCAACGGCCTGAGCCGAGCCGCTACGGCACATCCCCGTCTGCCGGACGTTGAGGCGCCAGGTGGACGCCCCACTTCCGCCGTGACACGGCGGGACGGCTGATCCGTCAGAGCCTGTCGGCCCAGGCCTTGCACCCCGCCCGTGTTCCGCTGTCGGCGATGCCGTCGATCGCGCCACCGTAGTCGCCGGTGGCCCTCAGTACCCGCTGCGGCGCGCTGATCGTCTGAGGGCCGACGACGAACGTGCCCAGCGGTCCGTCCATCGTTCACCGCGCGTTCGCCGGCATGTCGAGCTGACCGGCAGGTGATGCACGGGCCTGGCCCGGAGAATCTGCTGAACCCACTTGTGACGGCTACCTCAACGGCAGGCATCCGCCGGCCGCCCGCCGCGCTACTCCGAGACGCCCGGTTCGGTGTCCGGGTGGCAGTGCGGGCAGGACAACACGTCCTGTGCCAGGGCCCGCACCGCCACTTCTCATGGCTACGCCTTTCGCCCGCTTGCCGCCCATGTGGCAGCCGCCCGCATGCACATACACCGCCGACGTGCGCCCGCCCTTCCGCTCGACCGTCCACTCCGGCGCCGCCGCCGGCCGAGGAGGATCGCTCATGCATGTGATGCTGAGTGACCTGGTCGCTCGTCATGGCCGTGTGCCGGGCCGCTCCGACCGTGGCCCTGACGCAGCGCGTTCGATCGGATTGATCAAGTTTCGATACGCGCTCCAAGACCTGCTCCGGCTCCCTCTCCTCACCATGGTCACCGCTTTCCCTCGGCCCAGTACGCGGCCCGCACCTCCCCCTCCATGAAATCCCGGCGCGGCAGACGCAGGCCGAGGGACTCCTCCAGAGCGTGGAAGTACAACTCGAAGGTATTGGTCAGTTCGGGGTGGTCCAGTTCGGCACGGCGTACGGCACGGTTCAAGAAGTCCAGTTCGCCGCCCCGCAGATAGGGGGCACGGCCGCGTTCGTACCAGATCAGCTCCAGTGCGCCCCAGTCGTCGTCGACGCGGCGACCGTCTCGTATGTAGTCGAAGGTGTAGATGGCCTTTGCCGCGGTGGCGGTCAGCCACACGCTCTCCTCGATCCCGAGCGCCGCGTATGCCTCCTTCTCGGCGAAGGCCCCTGGCGGCGTGTCGTGGTGCAGCAGAAACGTCCACCCGCCTGCCTGTCCGAAACAGCAGCTCTTCCACTGGCGGTCCCAGTGGGCCCGGCCGCTGTCCACGGCCTGCAGGTCCTTCAGTCGCGTGCCGGCCGCGACCTGCGCGGGATCGGCCCCGTACAGCAGGGCCAGCCGCTCGGCGTCGACAGTTCGCCCGGGCGCCGCGCGGAAGAAGGCAAGGGTCGTGTACGGGTCCTGCTCGCGCCAGGATCTGGCTATCCAGGCGAGCCCCTCCAACGGGTCGCGCCCGCACGCTTCGACCATCCCCGTATCGTCCAGGCCGCCGCTGCGGAACCGTCTGCCCCACGCCGGATCGATCCGTTCCAGCGCATCGGCCACCTCTTCGGGGCTGCCGCCGCGCCGACGCACCGCGGCCTCGGCGATCAGGTAGAGCGTCTGTTCGAGGTCGCGGGTGGCGAAGACCTCTTGGTAGGGACCGTGATGGCCGCGCACTGTACCGCTCTCCTCCAGCAGCAGAAACAGGCCGTCATCCTCCGCCTCCTCGGCGCGCTCGGCGCACGCCTCCAGCTCCTCGTCCGAGAACACCACGGGCGGCAGTCCGACCCCGTGCAGCAGGGGGTGTCCAGCGGCCGTCCGCTGCCAGGCCTCCGCAAGTGTCCGCTTGGTGATTTCCATGGCGCCAGCATAGGAAGGGCCACTGACAAGCGGCCGGTCTTCTCGGCTGGTCGAATTCCGGCCGCTCGGAACAGGAATGAGGCACGTCCCGTCTCCAGGAGCAGTCGGGCGGACGCCTTCGCCCCGGCCGCTACCGGCTCCCCGACAGTGACGGTGGTCAATGCGGTGTGCCGTGTGTGCCGTGTGTGCCGTCATGTTGCGGGTAAGCGCTTCACTGCATCCGTCGGGCCGCCCCGGATCGACCGGGACTACCGGAAAAGAGGCACAACGTGTCCGCATCCCTTGTGGAGACCGTCGACATCGAAGCACCCGTGGCCGTCGCCTGGGCGCTGTGGAGCGATGTGACGCGGTGGCCGTCCTTCCTGAGCCACGTACGCCTGGTGGAGGCGCTGGACGGCCGCCGTTTCGCCTGGCAACTCCAACTGCCGGGAGCCGACAAGAACTTCGTTGCCGAGCTCACCGAGGTCGTGCCGGAGAACCGCATCGCTTGGCACACCGTGGAGGGGGTCGACCACGCGGGCGTGGTGACCTTCCATCGCCTGAGCGACACGACCAGTCGCGTCACGCTCCAGATCGAGTACGACCCCAAGGGCTTCATCGAACGCCTTGGCGCGCTCACCAATCTGGACTCGACACTCGCCAACTACGACCTCGGCGAGTTCCAGAAGCTGGCCGAGAAGACCGCAGAGTCCTGAATCGATCCTCTGCGTGGGGGCGTGGGGGCGTGGGGGCGTGGAGGGGGACCGGCATGCGCGGTATGACGGCGGCCACCGCGCAGCGCCCAGGAGCAGACCGCGACCGTCGAGTTGGCGCGCGCCGCGCACGGTGCGGTCTTCGGCCAAGCGGCCGGCGCGGTAGCGGATGTCGCCCCCAGCAGGGCGAGGATGCGCGACCAGTACGGGGCGAGAGCCAGCCCCCCAATGGGGCTCGATCACGTCGGCCAACCGGCCCGGCTCGGCCGACGGATCGGGGTGCAGTGACTCCACAGGGGCGTCGGGCACCTCGTCCGTGGTGTGCAGCAGAGCCGGCGGGGTGGCCCGCAGCGTGGTCAGCTCCACCTCCAGCGACGGCAGCGGGGTCGTGGGCGGCCGACAGAGGCACCGCGGGACGCGACCCGCCCAGGGCCGATGACGACTTCGACAGGACGTGGTATCACCGTGCGAGCTGTCTGAGAAGGGGAGAGACGTTCGCGGACGCCGACTCGTACCGACCAGTCGGCATCGCGACCGACCATACCGACAGTGAGGACAGACGATGCGCGTTCACAAGCTCTCCTTCGCCGCCCTGGCCGTTGCCGTGGGGTTGTCGCTGACGGCCTGCCAGGACGGTGACTCCGCGGCACAGGACGGACCGTCGTCCGCGCCCACGGTGTCCTCGTCGGGCGACGGTTCGGGCTCGGCAGCTCCGGATCAGGACGGCGGGCAGGACTCCGGCGAGAAGAGCCCCGGTGACCAGGGCACGGTCGCCGGCACCGGCCGGACCGAGAACGGCGAGGTCGGTGACTGCCGCACCGACGAGCTGGAGATCACGGCATCGGACAACACCATCGACGGCGACCGGGCCAACACCGTCGCGGTGGAGTTGCGGAACGGCGGCGGTCGCGACTGCTTGTTGTCCGGACACGCGGGTGTCGACCTGGAGACCGACGCGGGGACACTGTCCGCGGAACGCACGGGTGAGCCGGCCGATCCGACGATCCTCGAGAACGGCAAGTCGGTCGCCTTCTCCATCAGCTACCCGATCAACGATGCGGGAGGCTCCGGCGTCCGCGTCACGAAACTGCTGGTGACCCCGCCGGACGAGACGAAGTCGGTCTCCCTCGACTGGCCGGGCGCCGCCACGCTGCCCGTCACGGACGGTACCGGCTCCCCGGTGGAGGTCGGCCCGATCGGGAGCGCCGGCCAGGGCGGATGACCATCGGTCCCGCGATTGCCCGCTACCGCCCGCGGTCCCCGGGGCTCCGCGGACGTGGTCCGGGTCCGCGAGCCAGGACTGACCAGTGAGGCGGCCAGCAGCAGAAGGCCCGGAAGCAAGGATCGGCACAGCCGGCGCGGAACGTCGCACGGGCCCTCTCACTCCCTCACTCCCAGGGGCGCTCGGAGTACCGC
Organism: Streptomyces sp. CRN 30; assembly: GCF_034105845.1. Lineage (NCBI taxonomy): Bacteria > Bacillati > Actinomycetota > Actinomycetes > Kitasatosporales > Streptomycetaceae > Streptomyces > Streptomyces sp. CRN 30. Next base: position 74,574 of record NZ_JAVRHI010000433.1, read on the forward strand.
ACCCGCTACGCCTTCTGGCTGCTGGGCAGGACGCATCCGCATGACGACGCGCTGATGGCACTGAAGGGTGTTGCAGAAGGCCGTGATCGCCTGGCCGGCGCGGTGTTCGGTACCCGAGTCAGTCCCGGGGGTGTCGGCATTCCGCGGGCGGGTTACGGGTGTTGGCGATCACGGTGTCGAGCCGGTCGCGCGCCGCTTGCAGGTCGGTGATCCGCTCACTGATCCGCGTGCGCTCGGCCTCCAGGTGGTCCAGGAGTCCGGGCGCCACCGTGCCGGAGTACACGCACGGCAGCACCTCGCGCACGGATCTGCTCGGCAGGCCCGCGGCGAAGAGTTGCTGAATCAGCCTGACCCGCTCGACAGCGGAGGCCGGGTACCGGCGCTGCCCCCCGGCGCTCCGCTCGGAGGGCAGCAGGTCCTGCTCCTCGTAGTAGCGCAGGGCTCGCACGCTCACTCCGGCCTCCTGGGCCACCTCGCCGATACGCACGAATACTCCGCTCCACGGGCCGGCCACCCGACTTGCATCTCACGCCAACGTCAGGTTTTAGCGTAGTCGACGTCAAGGAACACCGAGCCAACCGAACAAAAAGGCAGGACGTCATGCGCGCAGCCCGGTACCACGAGTACGGCGGTACGGAGACCCTCACGGTCGAGGAGGCCCCGGCACCGCTTCCCGACCCCGGCGAGGTCCGCATCCGCGTCGCTGCGGCCGGAGTGAACCCGGTCGACTGGAAGGTGCGCAGCGGCGCGGTGCGCGAGGTGTTCCCCGTGGACCTGCCGGCGATCCCCGGCCGCGACGCCGTTGGCGTGGTGGACAAGATCGGCCAGGGCGTCGAGGGCGTGAACATCGGGGACCGCGTCTTCGGGCTCGGCGGCGTCACGGGCGCGACGGCAGAACTGGCCGTGCTCTCGGCCTGGGCGCCGGCACCCGCGAACTGGACCGACGAGCAGGCGGCCGGGGCCGGCCTCGCGTCCGTGACCGCGCTCAGCGGACTCAAGGCCCTGGGCCCGCTGGGTGGGCGCACCCTGCTCATCGAGGGCGCCGCCGGAGGCGTCGGCGGTGCCGCGGTCGAGATTGCCCTCGCCCAGGGCGCCACCGTGATCGGGACCGCCAGTGAGCGCAACCACGCCTTCCTCGCCTCCCTCGGTGCCACTCCCACCACCTACGGCGCGGGCCTCGCGCAGCGTCTCACCGACCTGGCACCGAACGGTGTCGACCTCGTACTGGACGCCGCCGCCTCCGGTTCCCTCGCCGACCTCGTCGAAATCGCCGGCGACCCCGCCAGGGTCGTCACGGTCGCCGACCACCAGAACGCGGAACGCCTGGGCGTGCACATGGCCAACGCGGTCAACGACTCCGCATTCCTCGCCGAAGCGGGGGAACTGGGCGAGCGAGGCCGCTACACCCCGCGAATTGAGCAGACCTACCGACTGGACGAGGTCGCGCAGGCGCACGCCCACTCCGAGCGCGGGCATGTGCGGGGAAAGATCGTCATCCTCATCTGACCCCTCATCAGGCGACGGCCTTCGCGCTTTCGCGCCTTCACGCGCCGGATCGTTCTCTGCTGCGCGTGATGGGGTCCGAGAGAGCTCGGCACGAGCCCGGCCGTGTGTCCGCTCCGACCACCGAGCCGGACCTCGACGACATGGACACGGTTGGCGGACTCGGCGCGGAGACGAGCAGGCGGCCGCCGGGCCGGACACAGTCGGCCAGAGCGGGCAGGAGCCGGCGCGGGTAGGGCACGCTGCTGATGGAGTGGACCAGGTCGAACGGGTCAGCGTCACGCAGGTGAGCCACCGCGTCGGCGCACTCCAGGCGGGGAGCAGGGACGGCCGGGTAGCGATCGGTAGCACGCTTGTGTGGGGTGGGGGAGGAGTCCACGGTGGTGACCTGGGCACCGAGGGATGCCATGCGGGCAGCGTGCCGGCCGAGCCCGCTGCCGAGGTCGAGCACGCGCAGCCCTTGCACGTCGCCGAAAACCTCGGCGCCGGACCCGGCGCCGAGGATGTCCCAGGCCCATCGGTCCGGCTCGGGCAGCTCGATGCCCCTGGCGATCTGGTGAGCTTCGTACGTGGTCCAGGCGCCCTGGTTCTGTGTCTCGAGGTCCGGCATGATGAGGGGCTCTCCAGCAGCGGAGGAGTGGTCAGGGGCGCAGGGCGTAGCCGCTCAGGATGTCGAGGTCGGCGGAGCGGCCACAGCCTGCTCGTGCGCGAGGTGGAGTCCGTCGGGCGATGCCTTGGAACCCCCTGTCCGGCGCTGCGCGGCTGCTGGTCGCCGGTGAGCGCGACGATCCGGTGAACAGGGTTGGAAATGGCCGGGTGCCCGCCGGCGGGAGTATGAACTTCTAACGGAGAGCCCCCGTGCCACCTTCCGTCTCCTGTTGGCTCGGTCCGGCCGAATAGGCCAGGGGAGGTGCGATCGCTTGCGCATCCGCTCCCTCGCCGACCCAGAGGGCGATGAACAGCGCGGCGGTCGCTTCCAGGAGTCCCGCACGCTCGAGACCGCCGCCGGCCACGGGGTCACAGCCCACATCCCGCACCAACTCGCGTACACGCGCGAGGGCCGTCTCATCGTCCCCGCAGACCGGCACGGCCAGTGGCCGTCCATCGAAGACGGGCGACCGCATGCGCCACACGTCCTCGTGGCAGAGGTTGAAGGCCTTGACCACGTGGGCTCCCGGTGCCACCGCGGCAAGTCGCTGCGCGGCTGAGGGGCCTCCTTCCGTCAGCAGCCGGAAGCCCGGGCCCACCGGATTGGAGCAGTCGAGCAGCACCTTGCCCTCCAGGGCCGCGTGCAGGTCCCGTGCCACGTCCGCTCCCGCCCCGAAGGGCAACGCGGCCAGCACCACCTCACCGAATGCGGCCGCGGCGCGCAGACCGGCAGGCTTCACGCGGCCTCCGACGCGCGTCGCGAGCCGTTCCGCCCTGTGTGCGTTCCGTCCGCCGATCGTCACCTGGTGCCCGGCCCGCACCCAGTGGGTGGCGAGCGCGTCGGCCATGTTGCCCGTTCCCAGTACGCCGATTCTCATCACACGTTCCCTCTCCGTGCCTGCTTCGCCGTTGACACCGACGCTAGAAGGCGGTTCAGGCACCATTTGGTACGTGACGACCGACGCCTTCCTCGCCGACTGCCGCGCCCGCCTCGCCTTCGACCTGCTCT
>NZ_JAVRHI010000434.1:0-20670 GCF_034105845.1 Streptomyces sp. CRN 30
CGGCGCGAGCAGTACGGCGGTCACCCCGGCGCCCCGCCGGGCGAGCCGCGCCCCGGCGTACAGGGCGTCGCCGCCGTTGTCCCCGCTGCCGATGAGCAGCACGACCCGGCTGCCGTACACCCGGCCGGCCCTCCGCCCGAGCAGCCCGGCGCACGCGGCGGCGAGTCCGGCCGCCGCCCGTTGCATCAGGGCACCTTCGGGGAGCCGCGCCATGGCCTCGCGCTCCGCCGTCCTGACCGTCTCCACGCTGTACGCAGTACGCATGCCGTCGAGTCTTCCCGGTAGCGGGGGTGATGCCACCCCGCCGCGGGGTCAGCCCTCCGCGATCACCACGGCCGACGCCACCCCGGCGTCGTGGCTGAGGGACACGTGCCAGGAGGCGACGCCCAGTTCGGCGGCGCGGGCCGCGACCGTTCCCGTGACCCGCAGGCGGGGCCGTCCGCTGTCCTCGACCCAGACCTCGGCATCGGTCCAGAGCAGCCCGGCGGGCGCGCCCAGCGCCTTGGCCAGCGCCTCCTTCGCCGCGAACCGGGCGGCGAGGGAGGCGACGCCGCGCCGCTCCCCACCGGGCAGCCGCAGCTCGCTCTCCAGGAACAGGCGCTGGGCGAGCGCGGGCGTACGCTCCAGCGACGCCCCGAACCGCGCGATCTCGGCCACGTCGATGCCGACCCCGATGATGCTCATGCGGGCACCTTACGGGGCGCCCTCCTCCGCCTCTCCGTCGAAGAGGTCCTCCGCCCGTTCGGCTGTCACGGCCCGGTCGAGCCAGGTGTCGAGACGGTCGATGTCTGTGCAGGCGGTGACGCGGTCGCGTACTTCGTCGGAGACGGTGAGGCCGCGCACTTGCAGCAAGCGCAGCACACTCTTCGCCGTTCCCTTGGCCTCGCCCTCGGCCTTGCCCTTGGCCTTGCCCTCGGCCTCGCCCTTGGCCTTCCCGTCGTAATACGCCTCCTCGAAGACCGTCCCGTGACCCGGGAAATAAGTAATAACCATCTTCTCCAGCTCCCTCCACGTTTCCCGGGCCGGGGTGTCCCTCAGGCCCACTTCCAGCGATTCCGCCCAGTATTTGGCGGTGGGTTTGTCGAACGACCGCATCGCTCGGGCCAGCAGTTCCAGTATGGCGTCGATGCCTGGATTCTCGCTGTGCACGATGGCGGAGAACGTCGCGAGCGCCGGCTCCCGCGCCACGGTCGCTTCATCAGTGATCTCCGGAACACTGTCCGGACCGAGTACGAACGGACGGGTGACCTGGGATGCCCAGGGGCCGACCCTGCACTCGAAGGGTCCCACCGCCCAGTCGGCCGTGGACTTGTTGCGACAGACCGCGACGAGCAGCACGGGCAGACCGAACTTCGCACGCAAGTCCGCTACGTAGTAGGGCCAGTTGACCGCCTTGTCCGATGCCTTGCGGGTCTGCGCCTCGATGGCGAGGAGAAAGGCGTCTCCCTCCGACGGCTCGACCTTCAACACCGTGTCCACACGGCGTTCCAGCGGTTTCAGCTCCGTGGCGTCGGGTGTCATGAGCTCGATGTCCGCCTTGGCCGGCGGCGACATGCCCAACGCCTCGAAGATGGGGACGAGAACCTCCGGATGATCCTGAAAAATCCGGTGTGAGGTCTCGTGAGTCGATGTGACCATGCGTGCAACCTATTTCACGAACGTGGCGGATATTGCGCCACACGGAGTACGTTCACTCTTTCGAGCTGCGAAAAATCGTTCACGCCACCCACTCCGAGGCGCCGAGTTCGCACCACACGTACTTCCCTCGATCGCCCTCCCGCGCGAGCGGCTGCCAGCCCCAGACGTCGGCGCAGGCCCGCACCAGGGCCAGCCCCCGGCCGTCCTCGGCGTCGACCCCACGGGTGAGGGGAGCGGGAGGCTCCGGCGGCGAGGGGTCCGCGTCCCAGGCGCCGATGCGGAGTACACCGTCGCCGGACCAGCGCACTCTCAGCGCGGCGGGCCCCTTGGTGTGCCGTACGGCGTTCGACACCAGTTCCGTGGCGAGCAGTTCGGCCAGATCGACGTGGCCGATCAGGCCGTGCATCGTGAGGATGAGCCGCAGCGTGCGGCGGCAGACGGTGACGGCGCGGACGTCGTTCGGGATGTGGAGGGAGTACTCCCACGGTTCGTTTTCGGGCATGCGGCAACTCCAGGCGGCTGGACGGGGTTAGGGAGCGTGACCGGTGTCGATGCCGCAGCCATGAAAGCAGGGCGAAGCGGTGCACTTCCGGCACGCGGGCGATACACAGAGTGTGCGCTGCATCACTGAAGCTAGGTCTAACCGATTAAGTTCTGCAAGTGGCTCGCGTAATGTGACCCCGAACGAGTCACGCGTCACGGCGCGTTGAAAGGAACGGCACATGGCGCTGCGACGCGAACCCACGGCACGTCAGACACGCCTGGCGAAGGAACTACGCAGACTCCGCGACGCCGCAGAACTGACGACCCGCGAGGCCGCGACGCTACTGGGAGTCAGTTCCGCCCAGATCAGCCAGATCGAGATGGGCATCGCCGGAGTCAGCGAAAAGCGCCTGCGCCGCCTGGCGGGCAATTACTCATGCACCGACCAACCACTCATCGACGCCCTGGTCGCCATGGCAACCGATCGAACACGCGGCTGGTGGGAGGAGTACCGAGGGCTACTGCCCACGCCGTTCCTGGACCTCGCGGAGCTGGAGCACCACGCCACGTACCTACAAGAAGTCCAGTTCTTGTACATCCCCGGTCCCCTTCAGACCGAAGATTACGCTCGCGCCATCTACAGCGACAGAATCCCCGGACTCCCCGATGAAGACCTCGAACTGCGGGTCCGCCACCGGATGCAACGGAAAGTCGTCTTCGACGGCGACGCCCCCAAGCCCTACCGCGCGATCATCCACGAGGCGGCCCTGCGCATCCAGGTCAGTGGCCGCGCCACGCTGCGAGCGCAACTGACCGAACTCCTCGAACGCTCAGAGGCCGGGCACGTCACGGTACGGGTCATCCCCTTCGATCTGGAGGGTTTCGGCGGGTCCTGGACACCCCTGATGCTGGCGGGAGGAGCCGTGCCCAAGCTCGACACCGCCGTCGGCGACGCGCCCCACGCCACGGTGGTCATCGATTCCGAAGCTCAGCTGAGCGTCTACCGGACCCTTCTCCATAGACTGGAAGCCGCGTCGCTGGACCCCACATGTTCGCGCGACCTCATTCACCGCCTGGCCACGGAAGCGTGAGTACCTCGTGATCACCCCTCACAACTGGCGCAAGTCCTCGTACTCGGGCGCCGGCGACGGCAATTCCTGCGTAGAGATAGCCGACTCCCCCACCCACATCTCCATACGCGACTCGAAGGTCCCCGCCGGAGCCGTCCTCACCTTCCCCTCCACCGCCTTCGCCCCCTTCATCGGCGCCCTGCGCGACCCTCACTCCACCGTCACCGACTTCGCCAGGTTCCGGGGCTGATCCACCTCGTTGCCCCGCGCCGTCGCCAGCTCGCAGGCGAAGACCTGCAGCGGCACCGTCGCGACCAGGGGCTGGAGGATCGTCGGGACGGCGGGGACGCGGATGAGGTGGTCGGCGTAGGGGGCGACCTCCTCGTCGCCCTCCTCGGCGATGACCACCGTGCGGGCACCGCGCGCCCGGATCTCCTGGATGTTGGAGACGATCTTGTCGTGGAGGACGGAACGGCCGCCCGGTGACGGGACGACCACGACGACCGGCACGTCCTCCTCGATCAGCGCGATCGGCCCGTGCTTCAGCTCGCCCGCCGCGAACCCCTCGGCGTGCATGTAGGCCAGTTCCTTGAGCTTGAGGGCGCCCTCCAGGGCGACGGGGTAGCCCACGTGCCGGCCCAGGAACAGCACCGTGTCCTTACCGGCCAGGGACCGCGCCAGTTCCCGTACCGGCTCCATGGTCGTCAGGATCCGCTCGACCGCGCCGGAGATGCCCGCGAGGTCCCGCACGACCGCGCGGATCTCGTCGCCGAACTGCGTGCCGCGGACCTGGCCCAGGTAGAGGGCGACCAGGTAGCAGGCGACGAGCTGGGTCAGGAACGCCTTGGTCGAGGCGACGGCGATCTCCGGCCCGGCGTGCGTGTAGAGCACGGCGTCGGACTCGCGGGGGATGGTGGAGCCGTTGGTGTTGCAGATGGCCAGCACCCTGGAGCCCTGTTCACGGGCGTGCCGCACCGCCATCAGCGTGTCCATGGTCTCCCCGGACTGGGAGATCGCGACGACCAGCGTCCGCGGGTCGAGGATGGGGTCGCGGTAGCGGAACTCGCTGGCCAGCTCCACCTCGCAGGGGACGCGCGTCCAGTGCTCGATGGCGTACTTGGCGATCAGCCCGGCGTGGAAGGCCGTACCGCACGCGACGATGACGACCTTGTCGATCTCACGCAGGACCCCGGCGGGGATGCGCACCTCGTCCAGGGTGAGGGAGCCGCTGCCGTCGATGCGGCCCAGCAGGGTGTCGGCGACGGCCTTCGGCTGCTCGGCGATCTCCTTGAGCATGAAGGAGGCGTAGCCGCCCTTCTCGGCGGCGGAGGCGTCCCAGTCGACGTGGAAGGCGCGGACGTCGGCCGGACGGCCGTCGAAGCCGGTGACCGTGACGCCGTCCCGGCGCAACTCCACGACCTGGTCCTGGCCCAGTTCGAGGGCCTGCCGGGTGTGCGCGATGAACGCGGCGACGTCCGAGGCGAGGAAGGACTCGCCCTCGCCCACCCCGACGACGAGCGGCGAGTTGCGGCGGGCGCCGACCACCACGTCCGGATCGTCGGCGACCACCGCGACCAGCGTGAACGCGCCCTGGAGCCGCCGGCACACGAGCCGCATCGCCTCGGCGAGGTCGGCACAGGAGGAGTACTCCTCGGCGAGCAGGTGGGCGACGACCTCGGTGTCCGTCTCGGAGCGGAGTTCGTGCCCGCGTCCGGCCAGCTCGGCCCGCAGCTCGGCGAAGTTCTCGATGATGCCGTTGTGCACGACGGCGACCCGGCCCGCGTTGTCGAGGTGCGGATGGGCGTTGGCGTCGGTGGGCCCGCCGTGCGTGGCCCAGCGGGTGTGGCCGATGCCGGTGGTCCCGGCCGGCAACGGGTGCTCGGCCAGCTCCTTGTCGAGGTTGACGAGCTTGCCCGCGCGCTTGGCGGGGGCGAGCCCGCCGTCGGCGAGCACGGCGACACCGGCCGAGTCGTACCCCCGGTACTCCAGCCTCTTCAGTCCGGCCAGCACCACGTCGAGTGCCGACTGCGACCCCACGTATCCCACGATTCCGCACATGAACAGCAGACTACGGTCACTCTCCAGCACCGTCCTGTCACTCTGTGCCCGAAATCGGAAATTACCACCGGTGCCACGAGGTCATGAACGCCACGTGACCCACCCCACCCAACGCCACGTGACCCACCCCACCCCGCGTCCTGTTCAAACTCCGTTAACAATGGACTGTGATTTCTCCGGTCCCCTGGACGGCCCCCTCGGCCCCCCGGAGCGCCCACCGGCACAGGCCGGAGGCGACTCCCTACGTCGATCTCACCCGCGCCGAGTGGAGCGCGCTGCGCGAGAAGACGCCGCTGCCGCTCACCGCCGACGAGGTCGAGAAGCTGCGCGGCCTCGGCGACGTCATCGACCTCGACGAGGTGCGGGACATCTACCTCCCGCTCTCCCGCCTGCTCAATCTCTACGTCGGCGCCACCGACGGCCTGCGCTCCGCGCTCAACACCTTCCTCGGCGAACAGGGCTCGCAGTCCGGCACCCCCTTCGTCATAGGCGTCGCCGGTTCGGTGGCGGTCGGCAAGTCCACCGTCGCCCGCCTGCTCCGGGCGTTGCTCTCCCGCTGGCCCGAGCACCCGCGCGTCGAGCTGGTCACCACCGACGGCTTCCTGCTGCCGACGAGCGAGCTCCAGGCCCGCGGCATGATGTCGCGCAAGGGCTTCCCGGAGTCCTACGACCGCCGGGCCCTGACCCGCTTCGTCGCCGACATCAAGGCCGGCAAGGACGAGGTCACCGCCCCCGTCTACTCCCACCTGATCTACGACATCGTCCCCGGCGAGAAGCTGACCGTCCGCCGCCCGGACATCCTCATCGTGGAGGGCCTCAACGTCCTCCAGCCCGCCCTGCCCGGCAAGGACGGCCGCACCAGGGTCGGACTCGCCGACTACTTCGACTTCAGCGTGTACGTGGACGCCCGGACCGAGGACATCGAGAACTGGTACCTCGACCGCTTCCGCAAGCTCCGCGCGACGGCGTTCCAGAACCCGTCCTCGTACTTCCGCAAGTACACCCAGGTGCCGGAGGAGGAGGCCCTCGACTACGCCCGCACCACCTGGCGCACCATCAACAAGCCGAACCTCGTGGAGAACGTCGCCCCGACCCGGGGCCGCGCCACCCTGATCCTCCGCAAGGGCCCGGACCACAAGGTGCAGCGGCTGCGACTGCGCAAACTGTGACCGTCCGGGGGGCCGCGTGACGGTTCAATGGGCGCCATGCTGCACTTGCGTCTGATCACCCCGCCCGACCGCACCGACGAGGTGGTCCGTCTCCTCGACACCCACGTCGGCACCGCCCACCTGGTCGTGCTGCCCGGGGCCGCCCGCTCCCCCGCCGGGGACGTCGTGCTGTGCGACGTGGCGCGCGAGGCGGGCGACGAGCTGATCGGCGGTCTGCGGGAGCTGGGCCTGGAGCGCGACGGCGCCATCACCGCCGAGGACATCGACCTCTCGCTCTCCGAGTACGCCGACCGCGCGGAGCGGGAGGCCCCCGGCGAGGCGGCGGACGCGGTCCTGTGGGAGCAGTTGGAGGAGGCCACCCACGAGGAGTCGACCCTCTCGGTCACCTACGTCGCCTTCATCACGCTCGCCACGATGATCGCGGCCTGCGGTGTGGTCCTGGACAACGCGATCCTGATCGTGGGCGCGATGGCGGTGGGCCCGGAGTTCGGCCCGCTGGCCGGCATGTGCACGGCCGCCGTCCAGCGCGCCCCGCGGCTGGCGCTGCGGTCGGCGACCGCCCTGCTGGCGGGGTTCGCGGTCGCCATGGCGGTGACCGCGGCCTTCAGCGTCTTCATGGACGCCGTGGGCCTGTTCAGCGAGGCGAAGCTGGACGGCGAGAGGCCCAACACCGGGTTCGTCTACGCCCCGGACTGGTTCTCGTTCGTCGTCGCGGTCCTGGCGGGCGCGGCCGGGATGCTCTCCCTGACCTCGGCGAAGTCCGGCGCCCTGGTGGGCGTCGCCATCTCGGTCACCACGGTCCCGGCCGCCGCGAACGCGGCCGTGGCCCTGACCTACGGCGACACCCACCAGACCTGGCGCTCGACGGAACAGCTGCTGCTGAACCTGGCGGGCATCGTCGTCGCCGGCACCTTGACCCTGCTCATCCAGAAGAGCCTGTGGGCGACAATGAAACGCCGGAAAAGGGCGCGCCCCCGATAGGGGCGCGGGGCTGTGTCGATATGCGGCTCCGCCGCGTGGGCGCGATCAGCCACGGTGAGCCCGCGGCCGAAGACGCACCCCCCTCCGGCAACGCCTATCCCAACGCCGACTTCACAGAGTCGGCCAACCGCCCCGCGACAGCACGCGCCTGCTCGATGTCGGCGGCCTCCACCATCACCCGGACCAACGGCTCCGTGCCCGAGGGACGCAGCAACACCCGCCCGGTCGCGCCGAGTTCCCGCTCCGCCTCGGAGACGGCCGTCGCCAGCTCCGCCGACGTCCTCACCCGGGACTTGTCCACGTCGGGCACATTGACCAGCACCTGCGGCAGCCGCTCCATCACGGAGGCCAGCTCCCGCAGCGTACGGCCGGACTGGGCGACCCGTGCCGCCAGCAGCAGCCCGGTCAGCGTGCCGTCCCCGGTGGTGGCGTGGTCCAGCACGATCACGTGCCCGGACTGCTCGCCGCCGAGCGCGAACCCGTGCTGCTTCATCTCCTCCAGGACGTACCGGTCGCCGACCGCGGTCTGCACGAGCCGGATGCCCTCGCGCTCCATGGCCAGCTTGAAGCCCAGGTTGGACATGACGGTGGCGACGACGGTGTCCGAGCGCAGCGCGGACCGCTCCCGCATCGCCAGCGCGAGGACGGCGAGGATCTGGTCGCCGTCGACCTCCTCGCCGGTGTGGTCCACGGCGAGGCACCGGTCGGCGTCGCCGTCGTGCGCGATGCCGAGGTCGGCGCCGTGCTCGACGACGGCGGCCTTCAGCTTGCCGAGGTGGGTGGAGCCGCAGCCGTCGTTGATGTTGAGGCCGTCCGGTTCGGCACCGATGGTGACGATGTCGGCGCCGGCCCGCGCGAACGCCTCGGGCGAGACCCGGGCGGCCGCGCCGTGTGCCTCGTCGAGGACGATCCTCAGCCCGTCGAGCCGGTTCGGGAGGACGCCGACGAGGTGGGCGACGTACTGGTCGAGCCCTTCCTTGTACTCCCGCACCCGGCCGACGCCGGAGCCGGTCGGGCGGTCCCAGGGCGCGCCGGTGCGGTGCTCCTCGTAGACGGACTCGATACGGTCCTCCAGCTCGTCGGCGAGCTTGTGGCCGCCGCGGGCGAAGAACTTGATGCCGTTGTCGGGCATGGCGTTGTGGCTCGCGGAGAGCATGACGCCGAGGTCGGCGCCGAGCGCGCCGGTCAGGTGGGCGACCGCGGGGGTGGGCAGCACGCCGACCCGCAGCACGTCCACGCCGGCGCTGGCCAGGCCCGCGACCACGGCGGCCTCCAGAAACTCCCCGGACGCCCGCGGATCACGACCGACCACGGCGCTCGGCCGATGCCCCTCGAACGTGCCCGACTCGGCCAGCACGTGCGCCGCGGCGACGGAGAGGCCGAGGGCCATCTCCGCCGTCAGGTCCGCGTTGGCGACACCGCGCACGCCGTCCGTGCCGAAGAGTCGTCCCACTTGTCCTCCTGAGGAAGCGTCAATTGCCGAAGCGTCGAGTTGCCGAAGCGTCGACTGCCGAAGCGCACCGATCGTGTCGCCGCACCGACATGCACTGTCATCCGATCACACAAGCCTTTGAGCGTCTTGTGCCGTTATACGCCTCTGGCTGGGGATAAACGAACGCCCCGGCGGCACAGGTGGCGTGCCGCCGGGGCGTTCGGAGTACGCGCAGCGCGTCCGTGAGGCTTAGCGCTTGCTGTACTGCGGCGCCTTGCGGGCCTTCTTCAGACCGGCCTTCTTGCGCTCGACCGCACGGTCGTCGCGCTTGAGGAAGCCGGCCTTCTTCAGCGGGCCGCGGTTGTTGTCGACGTCGGCCTCGTTCAGCGCGCGGGCGACACCGAGACGGAGGGCACCGGCCTGGCCGGAGACGCCGCCGCCGGCGATGCGGGCGATGACGTCGTAGCGGTCGTCCAGCTCGAGCACCTTGAAGGGCTCGTTGACTTCCTGCTGGTGCACCTTGTTGGGGAAGTAGTCCTCAAGGGTGCGACCGTTGATCTTCCACTTGCCGGTGCCCGGAACGATCCGGACACGGGCGATGGCGTTCTTGCGGCGGCCCAGGCCGGCGGCCGGCTGGGGCTCGCCGAAGCGGGAGGCCATCGACTCGGAGGTGTACTCGCCCTCGACGGGGACCTCGGACTCGGTGGTGTAGCTGTCGATGTCAAGCTCTTCGAGCGGCTGCTCGGCAGTGGTCTCGGCCACGATTCTCCTCAGATTCTGTTCAGTCTTAGGGGGTGGCCGGACTTACTGCGCGACCTGGGTGATCTCGAACGGCTGCGGCTGCTGCGCGCCGTGCGGGTGCTGGTCACCCTTGTAGACCTTCAGCTTCGAGAGCATCTGACGGCCCAGCGTGTTCTTGGGGAGCATGCCCTTGACGGCCTTCTCGATGGCCTTCTCGGGGTTCTTGTCGAGCAGCTCGTCGTAGCGGACGGAGCGCAGACCGCCCGGGTAGCCGGAGTGGCGGTACGCCATCTTCTGGGTCCGCTTGTTGCCGGAGAGGTGCACCTTGTCGGCGTTGATGATGATGACGAAGTCACCGGTGTCGACGTGAGGCGCGTAGATCGCCTTGTGCTTGCCACGCAGGATGGAGGCCGCAGTGGAGGCCAGACGGCCCAGGACGACGTCCTGAGCGTCGATGACGTGCCACTGGCGCGTCACATCGCCGGGCTTGGGGCTGTACGTACGCACGGTTCGTAGCCTTCGCTTCGAGTGAATGGTCCTGACAAGGTCACCGAAGCGATCACGACAGCCTGGACCTCACTGCGGCGACGCATACCGCGTACGTGGGGTCGCTGGTCATCGGCCCGGTGGACCGGTGTAAGGGCCCGTTCCGTGAGAAGAGCCAAGCCAATACACAACGAAGAAGCAGGATACCGGGGCACCCCCAGAAGGGTCAAAACGAGGGATCACCCGGACCCGCTGTCCACCTCCAGGGTACGCGCGCCGGCGCGCGTCGCGGCGCCCCGCCGGTCCACGGCGGCCACCGGCCCCCGCGCGTGGACCGCGACCGTGACCGCCAGCACACCCAGCGTGAACGCGTCCTTGAACGCCCGGCGGCCGGCCGCCTCAAGACCCGGCCACTCCACCCCGGGCAGCTGCGGCACCAGTGCCGTCCAGAACCAGGGCCGCTGGGCGAGGGCACCCTCGTGGAGCACCCCGGCGAGCAGCAGCGGCACGACGACCAGCAGGTAGTGGTCGTAGGAGGGGCGGGAGACGAGGAACGCGGAGAGCATCAGCCCGGCGGCGGTCTCGGCGAGGCGGGCGGGGCCGGGGTCCGCGCGGCGCCAGCGCCACCACGCGGCGAGCACGCCGGCGCCCGCCGCGAGGACGGCGAGGCCCTCGGCGAGCGGGCCGGGCACGCCGAGGCGCGGCAGGACGGCCGCCGGGGACGCCTCGTAGAGCCGTACGAAGCCGTCGTCGCCGCCGAGCAGAAAGGGCAGGGTGCGGGTGAAGAACCCGGCCGGGTCGGGCATGAGCAGGGCGGCGGCGCCGGACGCCAGCGCGGGCACCAGGAGCGCCGCCGCGAGCGCCCGCCACCGCCCGGCCAGCACGAAGAGCAGGGCGGCCGGCGCGAGCAGCGGCTTCAGCGCCACCGCGGCGCCGAGCACCGCGCCCGCGGCGACCCATCTGCTCCGGTGCGCGAGCAGCAGGCAGAGCGGGAGGGCGAGGGCCGCGGTGACTGTCCAGTTGCCGAGCCGCACCAGGTGCCCGAAGGGCGCGAAGCCCGCCGCGAGCCCGGTCAGCCCCAGTACGGCCAGCCGGCTGGTGCCCGGCGCCCCGTGCAGCCGCAGCGCGCACCACCAGCCCGCGGCCAGCAGTCCGGCAACCGCGAGCGGCACCGCGACGCGGAGCACCGCCCCGGGCAGCAGCGCCTGCGGGACGGCGGCCAGGACGGCGCTCGGGAAATAGAGGAAGTGAGGGTCGTCATAGGGGTCGCCGCCGGCCAGCCAGGTCCGGGCGGCCCGTACGACGATGGCGTTGTCCATGCCTCCGTCCGAGGTCACGCGCGCGGTCCGGGCCACGAGGGCACCCAGCACCGCCGCGAGCACCGCCCACGCCTGCCACCCGGCGGGCCGCAACAACCACCCACGGATATCCCCTTTATCTCCTTTGCCCGTCCGCATGCACGGAACGCTAGGCGCTGCGGTCCCTGTGGACACGGACCAGCACACCCCTTGTCCCGTCTAAGATGCGCCCCATGAGCTTTGGGCAGGGGGGACCCGAGTCCCAGTGGGATCCCTGGACACCGCAATCCCAGCAGCAACCGCAGCAGCAGCAACCGTGGAACGGCGGCAGCGGCGGAGACACCCCGGACTGGGCGGCGCTCGCCGAGGCGTCCGAGGCGCGCGCCAAGCGCCGCAGGCTGCTGTTCATCGGCGGCGGGGCCGTGGCCACCGTTGCGGTCGCGACCGCCGTCGCCGTGGCCGTGGCCTCGGCGGGCGGATCGGGCCAGGCGTCGGACTCGCCTTCGTCCCGGCTGCCGTCGACCGCCGACATCCCGTCCGCCTCGGCCTCGGCCCCGTCGTTCGCGCCGACCAGCGCGCCGCCGCCACTGGACCCGAAGGACTTCGTGTCGAGCGCGAAGAAGGACACGGCCACGCTCGGCCCGGAGACCCTCTTCCCCGGCACGCAGCTGACCGTGGGCGACACGGTCTACAAGAAGGGCCCGACGGCCGACACCCGGGACTGCGCCTCGGCCACGCAGCGCACGCTCCCCACGGTCCTGAAGAACAACGACTGCACGCGGCTGATGCGCGTCACCTACACCAAGGACGACATCGCGGTGACGGTCGGCGTGGCCGTCTTCGACACCGCGGCGCAGGCGACGAAGGCCAGGTCGCAGGTGGACGAGAAGAGCAGCGTCCGGTCGCTGTCGGGCGGCGGCGTGAAGTCGTTCTGCACCGGCGCCGTCTGCCGCACGACGAGCAACTCCTACGGCCGCTACGCCTACTTCACCGTCGCCGGCTTCACGGGTGACAAGGACGTGACGGAGAAGGACACGGACGTCTTCCGCACCGGCGACGACCTGGCCCGCTTCGCGTTCAACCAGATCGACCGCCGAGGCCAGGCACAGGCGTCGGCCGCGTCCCAGTAGTCCCGCGTCCCAGTAGTCCCGCGGGACCGACCTTTCCGGAGGCGGAGGGGGCCGCGAGCGCGGCCCCCTTCAGTGCACCTGCCCCCGCACCCGCCGCGCCTGCCGCTGCCGCTCGGCCAGCAGCCCGGCCGCCGGGTAGGCGACCTCTTCGAGGGTCAGCCCGTGCGGCCGTACGACATGGACGGCGCTGTCCCGCACCCCCGCGTCCAGCACCTTGCGCGGCCACTCCACCCCGCGGTGCCCGTCGCCCACGAAGAGCAGCGCGCCGACCATGGACCGCACCTGGTTGTGGCAGAAGGCGTCGGCGCGGACCTCGATCTCGACGACGCCGTCGGCGGTCCTGCGCACCCCGAAGCCGAGGATCTCCCGGACGGTGGACGCCCCCTCGCGCTTCTTGGCGTACGCGGCGAAGTCGTGCTCGCCGACCAGGGACCCGGCGGCCGCGTCCATCGCCGCGACGTCCAGTTCCCAGTCGTGCCAGAGCACATGGCCGCGCAGCAGTGGGTCGACGCCGCCGGGCCGGTCACCGACCCGGTAGACGTAACGCCGCCAGAGTGCGGCGAACCGCGCGTTGAACCCTGCCGGCGCTTCCTCCGCCCGCCAGACCCGCACATCCTTCGGCAGCCGCCCGGCCAGCCGCTTCAACAGTTTCTCCCGGTGCTCGCCCCAGACCGCCTCCGGCAGGTCGACATGGGCCACCTGCCCCCGCGCGTGCACCCCCGCGTCGGTCCGCCCCGCCACGGTCAGCTCGTACGTCGTCTCCCCGGACCGCGTCACGGTCCGCAGCGCGTCCTCGATCTCCCCCTGAACGGTCCGCCGCCCGCCGGCCTGCTTGGCCCACCCGGAGAAGTCGCTCCCGTCGTACGAGAGATCCAACCGCACCCGCACGAATCCGGGCTGTACTTCGTCGCTCACTCCCTGATCCTTTCAGGAACGCGGAACGGGCCCGCCCCCGAGGGGACGGACCCGTTCACTTCGAGGCGGAGCCTCAGGCGTCCTTGGACTCCTCGGCCGGGGCCTCGGCGGCCTCGTCCTTGGTCTCCGCGGCGGCCGGAGCGGCCTCGGTGTCCTTGGCGGCACGCTTGGTCGCGGCCTCGGCCTCGCCCGTGGCCTCCTGCGCGACGGTCAGCGCCTCGACCAGCTCGATGACGGCCATGGGCGCGTTGTCGCCTCGGCGGTTACCGATCTTGGTGATACGGGTGTAACCACCCGGGCGGTTCTCGTAGCGCGGGCCGATCTCGGTGAAGAGCGTGTGGACGATGCTCTTGTCCGTGATGACCTGGAGCACCTGACGGCGGTTGTGAAGGTCGCCCTTCTTCGCCTTGGTGACCAGACGCTCGGCGTACGGCCGCAGGCGGCGGGCCTTCGCCTCGGTCGTCGTGATCTTGCCGTGCTCGAAGAGCGACTTCGCGAGGTTCGCGAGGAGCAGCTTCTCGTGCGCGGCGCTGCCGCCCAGACGGGCACCCTTGGTGGGCTTCGGCATTTCTTCTCCTAGGTGTCTGCCCCGGCCGTGTCAGGTACCAGGGTCAGTATCCGAGCAGGCGGCCGCCTGTCGGAGATCCGGGGCGCCTTTCGAACGCCCCGGAGGGTCCGGGCCCCGTAAGGGGCGCGGGGAACTGCGCGACCAGCCACAACGGCCCCGCAGCCGAAGAACCGATCAGTACTGCTCGGTCTCCACGAACCCGGCATCCGCGTCGTCGTCCGCGCCGAACGCGTCGGCGGCGGCGGTCGGGTCGAACCCGGGAGGCGAGTCCTTCAGGGCCAGGCCCATGCCGGCCAGCTTCGCCTTGACCTCGTCGATCGACTTCGCACCGAAGTTACGGATGTCGAGCAGGTCCGCCTCGGAGCGGGCCACGAGCTCACCCACGGAGTGGATGCCCTCGCGCTTGAGGCAGTTGTACGACCGAACGGTGAGCTCCAGCTCCTCGATCGGCAGCGCCAGATCGGCGGCGAGCGCGGCGTCCGTCGGGGACGGACCCATGTCGATGCCCTCGGCGTCGATGTTCAGCTCGCGGGCGAGACCGAACAGCTCGACCAGCGTCTTGCCGGCGGAGGCCATGGCGTCACGGGGACGCATCGCCTGCTTGGTCTCGACGTCGACGATCAGCTTGTCGAAGTCGGTGCGCTGCTCGACACGCGTGGCCTCGACCTTGTACGTGACCTTCAGGACCGGCGAGTAGATCGAGTCGACCGGGATGCGCCCGATCTCCTGACCGACCTGCTTGTTCTGGACGGCGGAGACGTAGCCGCGGCCGCGCTCGACGGTCAGCTCCATCTCCAGCTTGCCCTTGCCGTTGAGCGTGGCGAGGACGAGGTCGGGGTTGTGCACCTCGACACCGGCCGGGGGCGCGATGTCGGCGGCGGTGACCAGACCCGGACCCTGCTTGCGCAGGTACATCACGACCGGCTCGTCGTGCTCCGAGGAGACGACCAGCTGCTTGATGTTGAGGATCAGGTCGGTGACGTCCTCCTTGACGCCCGGCACGGTGGTGAACTCGTGCAGCACGCCGTCGATGCGGATGGACGTGACCGCCGCACCCGGGATCGAGGACAGGAGGGTCCGGCGGAGGGAGTTGCCGAGGGTGTAGCCGAAGCCCGGCTCCAGCGGCTCGATGACGAACCGGGAGCGGAACTCGTCGACGACCTCTTCGGTCAACGAGGGACGCTGAGCGATCAGCATGTGTGTTCCTTCAGTCAGGGGCGCCCGCTATTTGACGCCCGACTCAGTACTGCAAGGGTACGGGCGGCACGACCCGAAAGAGCCGTACCGCCCGGGACCCACGAACAGAAGCGACTCAGACGCGACGGCGCTTCGGCGGACGGCAGCCGTTGTGCGGGGTCGGCGTGACGTCCTGGATCGAACCGACCTCAAGGCCGGTGGCCTGGAGGGAGCGGATCGCGGTCTCGCGACCGGAGCCCGGACCCTTCACGAACACGTCGACCTTGCGCATGCCGTGCTCCTGCGCGCGACGGGCGGCCGACTCGGCGGCCATCTGCGCGGCGAACGGCGTGGACTTCCGGGAGCCCTTGAAGCCGACGTGGCCGGCGGAGGCCCAGGAGATCACGTTGCCGGTCGGGTCCGTGATGGACACGATCGTGTTGTTGAACGTGCTCTTGATGTGCGCGTGGCCGTGAGCGACGTTCTTCTTTTCCTTGCGGCGCACCTTCTTGGCAGCGCCCTGACGACCCTTGGGGGGCATCTGTAACTCCTACGGGGAGGTGGTCGGTCCTACAGCGAAGACCGCTGGTGAAGCGTTGTCCGCTGAGGACTACTTCTTGCCCGGCTTCTTCTTGCCGGCGATGGCGCGACGCGGGCCCTTGCGGGTACGAGCGTTGGTGCTGGTGCGCTGACCGCGGACGGGCAGACCGCGGCGGTGCCGCAGACCCTGGTAGGTACCGATCTCGACCTTGCGGCGGATGTCGGCCTGGATCTCGCGACGGAGGTCACCCTCGGTCTTGATGTTGTTGTCGACGTACTCGCGGATCGCGACGAGCTGCTCCTCGGAGAGGTCCCGAACACGGGTGTTCGGGTCTACACCGGTGGCGGCCAGCGTCTGCTGCGAGAGGGTCCGGCCGATGCCGAACACGTAGGTGAGGGCGATCTCCACGCGCTTTTCGCGCGGGATGTCAACACCGGAAACGCGTGCCATTCAATGGCTCCTGGTGATCTTCGGAGGTCTTCCACAACACCGGCTCCCGGTCCGCCGTACCAGGTACGGACCGAGTCCCCGGCCTCCGAACCGGGGGTGTCAGGCACTCACGTACCTGGGCGCTGCGTATGAACATATTCAGCTCGCGTCGCGCGAATCCCTGCGATGAAGATGCAGAGGGTGCGGTCGGTCGTGCGTCAGCCCTGGCGCTGCTTGTGGCGCGGGTTGTCGCAGATGACCATGACCCGACCGTGACGGCGGATCACCCTGCACTTGTCGCAGATCTTCTTGACGCTCGGCTTGACCTTCATGGGTGTGAGGTTCTCCGGGTCAGTTGCCGGCGGACCCGCGCGGCAGCCGCGCGGGACGTGGGCAAGATCTACTTGTACCGGTAGACGATCCGGCCACGCGTCAGGTCGTACGGAGACAGCTCCACCACGACCCGGTCGTCAGGGAGGATGCGGATGTAGTGCATACGCATCTTGCCGCTGATGTGTGCCAGGACCTGGTGGCCGTTCTGGAGCTCAACCTTGAACATGGCGTTCGGCAGAGACTCGACGACAGTGCCCTCGATCTCGATGGCACCCTGCTTCTTGGCCACGCTTCGCCCTTCGAATCGACTACCTTGATCGACTCCCGTGCTCGATAAACGACGCATGCGGACATGCGGGTGCACGAGAGCCGACGAGTCAGTCTACGTCAGCACACCCGAAAAGACGAAACGAGGAAGTCTGCCCCAGACCGGAGATCACTATGCAATCGGACTAGGCGAGCGGGTCCGGCGCGGCGGTGATCCCCAGCTCGGCCAGTTTCGCCTTGCCGCCGTCGGGGGCGGTCAGCACCAGCGGCCCCTGCTCGGTCAGGGCGACCGAGTGCTCCCAGTGCGAGGACCAGGTCCCGTCCGTGGTGACCACGGTCCAGTCGTCCTCCAGCACGGCGGTCCTCGGGGTGCCGAGCGACACCATCGGCTCGATGGCCAGGCAGAAGCCGGGGACCAGCTTCGGGCCCTTGCCGCGGCGCCGGTCGACGTAGTTCAGCAGGTGCGGGTCCATGTGCATCTCGGTGCCGATGCCGTGACCGCCGTAGTCCTCGACGATCCCGTACTTCCCGCCGCCCGGCTTCGGCTGCCGGCGGATGTACGTCTCGACGGCGCGCGAGATGTCGACGAGCCGGTTGCCCTGCTTCATGGCGGCGATGCCGGCCCACATCGACTCCTCGGTGACCCGGGAGAGCTCGATCAGCTCCGGGGCGTGACCGGAGCCCACGAAGGCGGTGTAGGCCGCGTCACCGTGCCAGCCGTCGATGATCGCGCCGCAGTCGATGGAGATGATGTCCCCGTCCTTCAGCACGACCTCGTCGGAGGGGATGCCGTGGACGACGACCTCGTTCACCGAGGTGCAGATCGTCGCGGGGAAGCCGCCGTAACCGAGGAAGTTCGGCTTGGCGTCGTGCTCGGCGAGGACCTTGCGGGCGACCTGGTCCAGGTCCTTGGTGGAGGCACCGGGCACGGCGGCCTCGCGGGTGGCCGCGTGAATGGCGGCGACGACCAGCCCCGCCTCTCGCATCTTGGCGATCTGCTCGGGGTTCTTGATCTGCACCATGGGAAACTGCGGCCTTTCTCGGACCAGGGGAAGGGACGGGCACTGTCAACGATGACGGGCACTGTCAACGATACGGCGACGCACGCCACAGCCGCGGCCCGCTGCCCAGCGAACCGCGGCTGTGGTCGACGTACGGCCTACTCCTCGCGCTTCAGCGCGTCCAGCGCCCGCCCCGTGACATCCTCGACCGCGCCGGTCGCGGAGATCGTCACGACGAGCCCCTGCGCCTTGTAGTAGTCGATGATCGGCTCGGTCTGCGTGTGGTAGACCTCAAGCCGCTTGCGGACCGTCTCCTCGGAGTCGTCGTCCCGCTGGTACAGCTCGCCGCCGCAGACGTCGCAGACGCCTTCCTTCGCCGGCTTCTTGTACGTGACGTGGAAGACGTGAGCCGAGTCGTTGCGGCAGACCCGCCGGCCGGCGATCCGCTTCACGACCTCTTCCTCCGGTGCTTCGAGATCCAGCACCGCGTCGAGCTTCATGTCCTCGGTCTCGAGCAGCTCGTCCAGCGCCTCCGCCTGGGAGACATTGCGCGGGAAGCCGTCCAGCAGGAAACCGCCCTCGGCGTCGGGCTGCTCCATCCGGTCCTTCGCCATGGCGATGGTGACCTCGTCCGGGACAAGGTTCCCCGCGTCCATGTAGGACTTCGCGAGCTTGCCCAGCTCCGTCTGCTGGCTGATGTTGGCGCGGAACAGGTCGCCCGTGGAGATGTGCGGGATGTGCAGCGTCTCGGCAAGGCGGGTGGCCTGCGTTCCCTTTCCGGCACCCGGCGGCCCGACGAGGACGATTCGCATCAGCGGAGGAACCCTTCGTAATTGCGCTGCTGGAGCTGGCTCTCGATCTGCTTCACCGTCTCCAGTCCCACACCCACGATGATCAGGATGCTGGTACCGCCGAACGGGAAGTTCTGGTTTGCCCCGAAACCAACCAACGCCATCGTCGGCACGAGAGCGATAAGACCCAGATACAGCGAACCCGGCCAGGTGATCCGGTTGAGTACGTAGCTCAGATACTCAGCGGTCGGTCGGCCAGCCCGGATGCCCGGGATGAAGCCACCATACTTCTTCATGTTGTCCGCGACTTCCTCGGGGTTGAAGGAGATCGCCACGTAGAAGAACGCGAAGAAAACGATGAGCAAGAAGTACATGGTGATGTAGATCGGGTGGTCGCCCTTGACGAGATTCGCCTCGATCCAGGTCTTCCAGCCGGAGGTTCCGCTGGAGAACTGGGCGATCAGAGCCGGGATGTACAGCAGCGACGACGCGAAGATGACGGGGATCACGCCCGCCTGGTTCACCTTGAGCGGGATGTACGTCGACGTACCGCCGTAGGATCGGCGGCCGATCATCCGCTTGGCGTACTGCACAGGGATGCGGCGCTGGGCCTGCTCGACGAAGACCACCAGGGCGACCATGACCAGGCCGACCGCGATGACCGTGCCGAACTCGATCCAGCCGTCCGCCAGGGTGCCCTGCTTCTTGATGGCCCACAGGGCCGACGGGAAGGTGGCGGCGATCGAGATGAACATCAGGATCGACATGCCGTTGCCGATGCCGCGGTCGGTGATCAGCTCACCGAGCCACATGACGACGGCCGTACCGGCGGTCATGGTGAGGACCATGACGATGGTGGTGAAGATCGCCTGGTCCGGCACGATCGAGCTGGCGACGGTGCAGCCGGAGAACAGGGCGCCGCTGCGCGCGGTGGCGACGAGGCCGGTGCCCTGGAGGATGGCGAGCGCGATGGTCAGGTAGCGCGTGTACTGCGTGATCTTCGCCGTACCGGCCTGGCCCTCCTTCTTGAGGGCTTCCAGGCGCGGGATCACGACGGTCAGCAGCTGAAGAATGATGCTGGCCGTGATGTACGGCATGATGCCGAGCGCGAAGACCGTGATCTGCAGCAGGGCGCCGCCGCTGAACATGTTGACCAGACCGAAGAGGCCCTGGTTGCCGGACGCCTGGTCCACACACTCCTGAACACTCTTGTAGTCCACGCCCGGGATGGGGATGTGCGTACCCACCCGGTACACCACGATGATGGCGAGCGTGAAGAGCAGCTTCTTGCGCAGGTCGGGCGTCTTGAACGCCCGGGCGAACGCGGTGAGCACGGTGCCTCCTGCGACCCCCGCGCAACTGCGTCAAGGGTGACGGTCTTGAGGTTCGACTGACGACTTAATGAGTAACGGTCAACTGCCGCTCAGGGTGCCCTATGTGTGACACCCGTGAAAGTGGGCAGTTCCAGTCACCTTACCGGCGAGACCACTGCCCTAGGAACGACCAACCGGGGATACCCCATTTGTGGGGTATCCCCGGTCGGGATCGCTCAAGTCATCGAGACGCCTGTGATGTTCAGACGAGCTCGGTGACGCTGCCGCCGGCGGCAGCGATCTTCTCCTTGGCGGAGGCGGAGGCCTTGTCGACCTTCACCTCGACCGCCACGGAGATGTCGCCCTCGCCGAGGACCTTGACCAGGCTGTTCTTGCGAACGGCGCCCTTGGCCACCAGGTCCTCGACCGTGACCTCGCCACCCTGCGGGTAGAGCTTGGCCAGCTTGTCGAGGTTCACGACCTGGTACTCGGTCTTGAACGGGTTCTTGAAGCCCTTCAGCTTCGGAAGACGCATGTGGAGGGGCATCTGGCCACCCTCGAAGCGCTCCGGAACCTGGTAACGGGCCTTCGTACCCTTGGTACCACGACCGGCCGTCTTACCCTTCGACGCCTCACCACGACCGACACGGGTCTTGGCGGTCTTGGCGCCGGGGGCCGGACGGAGGTTGTGGATCTTGAGCGGGTTGTTCTCCGCCATGATCAGTCGACCTCCTCGACCGTCACGAGGTGGCGGACGGTGTGCACCATGCCGCGGAACTCGGGGCGGTCCTCCTTGACGACCTGCGTGTTGATGCCCTTGAGACCAAGGGAGCGCAGGGTGTCACGGTGG
>NZ_JAVRHI010000435.1:0-3391 GCF_034105845.1 Streptomyces sp. CRN 30
TCACCGATGGACTGGGCGGCGATGATGCCGACCGCCTCACCGATGTCGACCAGCTTGCCGGTGGCCAGCGAACGGCCGTAGCACATGGCGCAGGTGCCGACGGCGGACTCGCAGGTCAGGACCGAGCGGGTCTTGACCTCCTCGACGCCGTGCTTGACCAGCTCGTCGATGAGCACGTCGCCGAGGTCGGTACCGGCCGGGGCCAGCACCTTGCCGTCGACCACGATGTCCTCGGCGAGGCAGCGCGCGTACACGGACGTCTCGACGTCCTCCGCCTTGAGCAGCACGCCGTCCTGACGGCCGGCGATCTTCAGGCGCAGACCGCGGTCGGTGCCGCAGTCCTCCTCGCGGATGATGACGTCCTGGGAGACGTCGACCAGACGACGCGTGAGGTAACCCGAGTCGGCGGTACGCAGAGCGGTG
Source organism: Streptomyces sp. CRN 30 (assembly GCF_034105845.1). Lineage (NCBI taxonomy): Bacteria > Bacillati > Actinomycetota > Actinomycetes > Kitasatosporales > Streptomycetaceae > Streptomyces > Streptomyces sp. CRN 30. The sequence goes on from NZ_JAVRHI010000435.1 coordinate 424, forward strand.
TCCGCCAGACCCTTACGGGCACCGTGCGTGGAGATGAAGTACTCCAGCACGGACAGGCCCTCACGGAAGGACGCCTTGATGGGACGCGGGATCGTCTCGTTCTTCGCGTTCGACACCAGACCGCGCATACCGGCGATCTGCCGCATCTGCATCATGTTTCCTCGGGCACCCGAGTCAACCATCATGAAGATGGGGTTGGTCTTGGGGAAGTTCGCGTTCATCGCCTCGGCGACCTCGTTGGTCGCCTTGGTCCAGATCGCGATGAGCTCCTGCGTGCGCTCTTCCTTGGTGATGAGACCGCGCTCGTACTGCTTCTGGACCTTCTCGTCCTGAGCCTCGTACCCCTTGACGATCTCCTTCTTCGCCTCGGGGACGACCACGTCGGAGATGGCCACGGTGACACCGGAACGGGTACCCCAGTGGAAGCCCGCCGCCTTCAGGTTGTCGAGCGTCGCCGCCACGATCACCTTGGGGTAGCGCTCCGCGAGGTCGTTGACGATCTCACCGAGCTGCTTCTTGCCGACCGAGTAGTCGACGAACGGGTAGTCCTCGGGCAGCAGCTCGTTGAAGAGCGCGCGGCCCAGGGTCGTCCGGATACGGAAGGTGTCGCCCGGCTGCCACTCCGGCTCGCCCTCCTCGCGCACCGGCGGCGTCCAGCCACGCGGCGGGATGGTGCCCACCGGGAAGCGGATGTCGATCGGCGACTGGAGCGCCAGCTCACCGGCGTCGAACGCCATGGTGGCCTCGGCGGTGGAGCCGAAGGCACGGCCCTCGCCCTTGGTGTCCCGCATCTCGCCGTCGGTGGTGAGGAAGAACAGACCGAGGACCATGTCCTGGGTCGGCATCGTCACCGGACGGCCGTCGGCGGGCTTGAGGATGTTGTTCGAGGACAGCATCAGGATGCGCGCCTCGGCCTGCGCCTCCGCGGAGAGCGGCAGGTGGACGGCCATCTGGTCACCGTCGAAGTCCGCGTTGAACGCGGTGCAGACGAGCGGGTGGATCTGGATGGCCTTGCCCTCGACCAGCTGCGGCTCGAAGGCCTGGATGCCGAGGCGGTGCAGGGTGGGCGCACGGTTCAGCAGAACCGGGTGCTCCGCGATGACCTCTTCCAGGACGTCGTACACGACCGTGCGGCCGCGCTCGACCATCCGCTTGGCGCTCTTGATGTTCTGCGCGTGGTTCAGGTCGACCAGGCGCTTCATCACGAACGGCTTGAACAGCTCCAGCGCCATCGCCTTCGGCAGACCGCACTGGTGCAGCTTGAGCTGCGGACCGACGACGATCACGGAACGCGCGGAGTAGTCCACGCGCTTGCCGAGCAGGTTCTGACGGAAGCGGCCCTGCTTGCCCTTGAGCATGTCGGACAGCGACTTCAGCGGACGGTTACCCGGACCGGTCACCGGCCGGCCGCGACGACCGTTGTCGAAGAGGGCGTCAACAGCCTCCTGAAGCATGCGCTTCTCGTTGTTGACGATGATCTCCGGAGCACCCAGGTCGAGCAGGCGCTTCAGACGGTTGTTGCGGTTGATCACACGGCGGTACAGGTCGTTCAGGTCGGAGGTCGCGAAGCGGCCACCGTCCAGCTGCACCATCGGACGCAGGTCCGGCGGGATGACCGGCACGCAGTCCAGCACCATGCCCTTGGGGCTGTTGCTGGTCTGCAGGAACGCGGAGACGACCTTGAGGCGCTTGAGCGCGCGGGTCTTCTTCTGGCCCTTGCCGGTGCGGATGATCTCGCGGAGCTTCTCGGCCTCCTCGTCGAGGTCGAAGGACTCCAGGCGCTTCTGCAGCGCGGCAGCGCCCATCGAACCGTCGAAGTAGGTGCCGAAGCGGTCGCGCAGCTCGCGGTAGAGCAGCTCGTCGCCCTCCAGGTCCTGGACCTTGAGGTTCTTGAACCGGTTCCACACCTCGTCGAGACGGTCGATCTCGCGCTGCGCGCGGTCGCGCAGCTGCTTCATCTCACGCTCGGCACCCTCGCGCACCTTGCGGCGCACGTCGGCCTTGGCACCCTCGGCCTCCAGCTCGGCCAGGTCGGTCTCGAGCTTCTTGGCGCGGGTCTCCAGGTCGGCGTCGCGGCGCTGCTCGATCTGCTGGCGCTCGACGGAGACGTGCGCCTCCAGCGAGGGCAGGTCGCGCGTACGGCGCTCCTCGTCGACGAACGTGATCATGTACGCCGCGAAGTAGATGACCTTCTCCAGGTCCTTCGGGGCGAGGTCGAGCAGGTAACCGAGGCGCGACGGGACGCCCTTGAAGTACCAGATGTGGGTGACGGGAGCGGCCAGCTCGATGTGGCCCATCCGCTCACGGCGCACCTTGGCGCGGGTGACCTCCACGCCGCAGCGCTCGCAGATGATGCCCTTGAAGCGGACGCGCTTGTACTTACCGCAGTAGCACTCCCAGTCCCGGGTGGGGCCGAAGATCTTCTCGCAGAAGAGCCCGTCCTTTTCCGGCTTGAGCGTGCGGTAGTTGATGGTCTCGGGCTTCTTGACCTCGCCGTGGCTCCACTGACGGATGTCGTCAGCGGTGGCCAGACCGATCCGGAGCTCATCGAAGAAGTTGACGTCGAGCACTATGCGTCAATCCCTCTCAGGGTTGTAAGTCATGGGGTCTGATACGGGGGTCCTGGGGCCGGCCGGGCCCCGGTCACCTTTTCCACGGGTGACCGAGGCCCGCCGGACTCCCGTCAGACCTCTTCGACGCTGCTCGGCTCGCGCCGGGACAGGTCGATGCCAAGCTCCTCCGCAGCGCGGAAGACGTCCTCGTCGGTGTCGCGCATCTCGATGGACATGCCGTCCGAGGACAGCACCTCCACGTTGAGGCACAGGGACTGCATCTCCTTGATGAGCACCTTGAAGGACTCGGGGATGCCGGGCTCGGGGATGTTCTCGCCCTTGACGATGGCCTCGTAGACCTTCACGCGGCCGGTCACGTCGTCGGACTTGATGGTCAGCAGCTCCTGGAGGGCGTA
>NZ_JAVRHI010000436.1:0-44752 GCF_034105845.1 Streptomyces sp. CRN 30
GGCGGCCGCACCGCCCGGCGGTGCGACACGTGTCAACGCGTCGAGGACGGGTTCGACCCGGACGCCGGCGCCGTCCGGGTCGCACCGCTGGGCGGCGGCCGCGACGAGCAGCAGGTCCCGGTGGCCGGCCAGCGGGCCGTCGGGACCGTCGTCCACCAGACCGCGCACCACCTCGGCGTCGACGAGGGGCCACGGCAGGGCCCGTTCCCCGCCCAGTTCGGCGGCGGACAGCCGGCGCACCAGGGCGTGCAGCAGGGCGGGGTTGCCCTCCGCCGCGTGCAGCAGCTCCGCGCGGACGGTCTCCGCCGTACGGCCGCCGGTCAGCTCGTCGAGGAGGGCGCCCGCGTCCGCGTCCGGCAGCGGCGCCAGCGGGAGCGACGGCAACCCGGCGAGGTGCGGGTCGGCGGCGCGGTGCCCCGCGACCGACACCAGCAGGCGGACCGGGCCGGTGAGGTGCGGCCGCCGGGCCGCGTATCCGAGGGCGGCCCGCGAGGCGGCGTCCCACAGATGGACGTCGTCCACGCACACCAGCAGCGGGGCACCCGCGGCCGTGTCCCGCAGCAGGTCCAGCAGGAGCCCGTCCCCCAGCGGCGCGGCGGGCGCGTCCTCGGGCGGGCCGGGCCGCAGGGCGCGCGCGGCCCACCGTACGGAGTCCACCCCGCTGCGGGACGGGCGCGGCTCGCGGTGGGCGCCCCGGACGTGGAGGACGGGTCCCGCCCGGAAGGCACGGGCGGCATGGTCCAGCAGGGCCGTGCGGCCGAGACCGGGCCCGCCCGTCACGACCAGGACGGCGCCCTCGGTGCCCGGGGCCGCGGTCACGGCCGCCGTCGCCCTCAGCTCGGCACCGCGGCCGTGCAGCAGCGCCGGGGCGCTCATGGGTGCGTGTGGGGTCACGGATGTGACCTTACTTCCGCGTAAAACAATGGGGAAGCCGGGCGTCCGGCACCCGGCTTCCCCCGGACCCGGGCCCCGCCGACCGGGGCGGGCCCCACGGCGCCTGCGGCGTCAGGACCCGTGCGGGCAGTTGCCCCGGTACTCCTCGATGTCCAGGCTCGGCCGCGGCAGCGGGCACAGGAACTGCTCGTAGCGGGTGTCCTCGTCGATGAACCGCTTGAGCCAGGAGACGCTGTACTTCGCGATCGTCGTGTCGGACACGTTCGGCGCGAAGTGCGTGGCGTTGTTCAGCTCCAGGTAGGCCCGGTCCAGCGAGGACGGCAGGGAGGTGTAGAACGGCTCCGCGTGGGAGGAGACGGGGGCGATCGAGTCCCCGTCGGCCCCCACGATCAGCGTCGGGGTCTGGATCTCGGGCCAGGTCTTGTCCAGGTTCCAGGGCGTCAGCGGGATCGCCGCCCGCAGGGACGGACGGGACTTGGCGGCCTCCAGGGAGCCGCCGCCACCCATGGAGTGCCCCATCACGCCGAGCCGGTCGCTGTCGACGCGCGAGCGCACCGGGCTGCGCTCGGTGAGGTGGTCGAGCGCGGCGAGGAGCTGCCGGCCGCGGGAGGCGGGCTGGTCGTAGACCGTGTTGGTGTCGATGGTGAACACCACGAAGCCGTGGGAGGCCAGCCGCGGGCCCAGCCAGGCGATCGAGGACTCACGGGCGGTGTAACCGGGCGAGACGACGATCGCGCCGAACGTGCCGTCGCTGGTGCTGGTCGGGTAGTGGATCGTCCCGCCACCGAAGCCGGAGGCGGCCAGTGAGGAGACCGAGGTCTGCGAGACGGCGTACGGGCCGCGGAGCGCCTCGATACTGGAGGCGGTGGGAGCCGGGCCCCGCTCGTACGGGTTCTCCGCCGCCTGGGCGGCGGGGCTCGCCAGGGTGCCGAACCCGACCGCCGTCGCGAGCGCGGCCGCCATGCCGAGGAGCAGGTTCGTCCGGCGGCGCGGGGAACGGCGACGGTGGGTGCCGGCGGCCGGGGCGGCCGTCTCCTGCTGCGGGTGCTGGTGCACGACGACATCGTCCTTCCTGTGGTGGCGGGCCGCGCACCGGCGACAGCGCGTCGGCGCGGGGCGGGGAGTGCGTGGGGCTCTCCGCCGGTGGCACCGCCCGTGGGGTGGGATGCCACTGTGGTGGTGCGGCCCCCACCCGGGCATCGGCAAAATCACCGGTGTCGTTGAGCGACGGGAAGAACGGTCTCCGTACAGGCGATCGACCTACGGACTTTCGGACCTCCGGAGCGCGGCCACGGCGTGGCCCAGCTCCCGCTGGAGGTGCTCGGCGAGGGCGTCGCCCCGCACGGTGCCGAGCAGTTCGTCGGCGAGCCGGTGCAGCTTGATGTTGCCGCGCTGGGAGACCGTGACCAGCGCGCACCACGCCTCCTCGGGGCTCAGCCGGAAGGAGGCCATCAGGACACCGCGGGCCAGGTCGATGGTCGGCCGCGTCCGCATGGCCCGCCGGAGCTGCCCGACCTCGACGCGCAGCTCCGTCACGTCCTCCGGGGCCGGACCGTCGAGCGGGTGCCCGGCCGGACGGGGGCGCTCGGCTGTTCCGGGGGGTGCGAGCAGGAAGCGCGTGCCGGTCACCTCGAGCAGCCGCTCGACGGCGGGGCCGGCGGCGCGGACGGCCATCGTCTTGCCGTCGTCCGACGCGCGTTGACGCATCGCCAGCAGCACGTTGAGTCCCGAGCAGTCCGCGAACTCGACCTGCCCGAGGTCCAAATCGATGCCCGCCACCGCGTGGTCGAGGGCGTCCCGCAGCGCGCGCTCCAGCATCCGGTCGGTGTCGATGTCCAGTTCACCCGCCACCAGGACGAGCACCCGGTCACCGTCCGGACGGCTCTCGACCGTCAGTTGCCCCTGCGTGTACGAGCGGGGACCGGCCGTGCCGGCGGCGGGCACCGGGCATTGGCCGACGGCGCTCTGTTCCATGGACCGCTCCCAGCCACCCGAGAACGCCGACTCCGCCATGGCAGTCTCTCCCACGGGATCTCGCGTGCACTTGCTCATCTCAACCTTCAGGCTCACTCACCCTGCCGAACACGTCAAGAGATACATGAAATTTGGTTCGCGTATCCACTTACGGGAATAGTCGGACCTATACTGACGCCCATGGTTGGAGTGCCGGACTCGTATGTCGGATGGACGTTTCTCACGAACCACGCGCGCGTGCTCGCATCGATCGCCGATGACCACAGCGTCCGCATCAGGGACATCGCCGCTCGTTGTCGGCTGACCGAGCGCGCGGTGCAGAAGATCATCGCCGACCTGGAGCAGGAGGGGTACCTCTCGCACACGCGGGAGGGGCGCAGCAACATGTACCGCATCGAGCCGGACAAGGTGCTGCGTCACCCGGCCGAGGCCGGGCTGAGCGTCGCCTCCCTGCTCTCCCTGCTCGTCCAGGACGAGGACCGGCGCGCCGGCCGGGTCCAGCAGGCGCAGCAGTAGCCGCGAGCGGCGCGACTGAGCGTGCCGCATGCCCGTCCCCGCACGGGGCACCCGCACGAGGTGGCGAGAACACGACGGTACGCGGTCGCGGCGTCCGGCCGCTGGTTCGACCCGGAGGACGGCCGCCGGCTGCCCGCCGGGGAGGTGCACGCCTGGGAGCAGGGCATGAACCAGACGGTGTGCGGCCTGGCGCTCAGCCGGTCACGGCTGGAGCGGTTTGCCGGAGTCGGGTGGACCGACGCCTTCCCGGAGTCCGGAGGCGCGGCCGACGCCGTGCGGAAGGTCTGCCACCGGTGCGCCGCGGCCGCCGGACGGCGCGGCCCCGACGCCCGCCCGGGGTGGCGGCGGACGAACCCCCGCCCCTGAGAGCCCGCGAACGCACTCCGGCCGGGGCGAAGCGGTGCCACCCCCGCCGCCCGCCCCGCCCCCCGCGACAGCGACAGCGACAGCGACAGCGACAGCGACAGGCCGAGCCTCCGCATGCCATGCCACGGCACCGAAACGATTCCGCGCGGCCTCACCCTTCGCACATCCTGCCGGGCCGGGCCGCCCGTTCCTCCTCGCCCGCGGAGGGAACCCGGTCGCCATGGAGGGACAACGGAGATCACGGGGCGGAAACCGGACCGCCGGACGGCCACGCGAACCGGACGGCCCCATCGACTACCACGCCGTCTTCCGGGCGCTGCCCGGCGCGGTCGCGCTGCTCACGCCCGACCTGCGCTACGCGGACGTCAACGACTCCTTCACGGTCACCACCGGCCGCTCCCGTGGCTATCTGCTCGGCCGGCACGTCTTCGACGTCTTCCCCGACCGCCCCGAGGACCCCCGGGCGACGGGGGCCCGCAGCCTCCGGGCCTCACTCGAGCGGGTCCTGGCCACCGGGCAGCGCGACAGCATGCCCCTGCAACGCTACGACCTGCCGGATCCCGAGCGCCCGGGCCAGTGGGAGGAGCGCTACTGGAGCCCCGTCAACAGCGCCCTGCTCTCCCCCGACGGCCGGGTGGAACTGATCGTGCACCGCGTCGAGGAGGTCACCGAACTCGTCCGCTCCCGCCTGTCCGACACCGCCGACGACCGGTCGGCCGCACGGGAGGCGGAGCTGTACACGCGGGCCAGGGAGTTGCAGGAGCTCAACGACCACCTGCGCCGCGCCCACGCGCGTGAACGTGAGATCGCCCTCAGCCTCCAGCGGGCGATGCTGCCCCCGCACCGGCAGCGGGGCCGTCACGAGGTCGCGGTGCGCTACCGCCCGGCGAGCACGGCATTGAACGTGTGCGGCGACTGGTACGAGCTGGTCGACCTGCCCGGCGGCCGGCTCGCCGTCGCCGTCGGCGACGTGGTCGGCCACGGTCTGCCGGCCGCGGGGGTCATGGGGCAGCTGCGCAGCGCCCTGAGCGCCGCCTCCCGGGTGGCCGCCGGACCGGGCGACGCGCTGGAGATCCTCGGCCTGTACGCGCGGGGCGTCGAGGGCGCCGAGTGCACCACCGCCGTGGAGGTGTTCATCGACTGGGAGGGGCACACCCTGACCTACAGCAGCGCCGGGCACCTGCCGCCCGTCCTGCTGCACGCCGACGGGCGGGCGGAGTTCCTCGACGGGGCGACCGACCCGCCGCTCGGCGCCCGGCCGGAACACTCCACCAGACCGCAGGCCGACCTCGCGTTCGACGAGGGCTCGACGCTCGTGCTCTACACCGACGGCCTCGTCGAGCGCCGCGGCGAGGGCATCGACGAGGGTCTGCACCGGCTGGCGGACTGTCTGTCCGGGCACCGCCCCGGCTCCACCACGGCCGAGTCCCTCGCCGACCTGCTGCTGGCGAAACTGGTGCCCGACGGCGCCGCCGACGACGACACGGCCCTGGTCGTCATCCGGTTGTGAACATCCTCATGAAGAAGGGCAGATCACCCCGGCGCAGACTGGATACCCGGCCTGCAGGGCCCCTCGAGTCCCACGAGTCCCGGCGGATCCGGACGAGTAGCCCTTGTCTCGCTGGGAAACAGCAGCGATGGGACCGAGATTTCACTGTGAACGGGCCCGTTGTCTAGGGACCGGGGAAGGTGAGATGGCGACCGAGCCGCACTGGAGCGAGAAACTGCCTTCCGACGAGATCGAGAAATGCGACGTCACCTTCGAGGGAGACCTGGGTGACGTGACCGGAGCACGTCTTGCGGCCGAGGAGTTCCTGCGCGCCGTGGCGCGTGCCGCGCCGCCGACGGCACCCGAGCACTGGGACGACATCCTGCTGGTCGTCAACGAACTGGCCGCCAACGCGGTCCAGTACGCTCCGGGGCCGTTCGGGCTGGCGATGCGCCGCACGTTCGACGGTGTGCACGTGACCGTGCACGACACGAGCACCACGCCGCCCGCCCCCCGGCCGTTCCACCCCAGCACGGGCGGTGGGGGCATCGGGTGGCACCTGGTGCACACGCTGTGCACCCAGGTGAGCGTGGTGGTGCGGGACGACGGCAAGGACATCCACGTCTTCCTGCCCTGGTGAGCGGCGGGATCCTGGTACGGCGCGCGGGCGGCGACGGGCCGCTCGCGCCGCCCTCGAGGCGACGGACCGGAGGGTCAGGCCGTCGCGGGCCGGTCCGTCGCGGGCCGGCTCATCCCGTCAGCGGTACGTACACGCTGATCGTCTTCCCGCCCTCCCGGCCGGGCCGGATGTCGATGTCACGTGCCAGCCGGATGATCAGGGGCCAGCCGTACCCGTGGCCGACGTGTGTCGAGGGCAGGGTGCCGGGACCGTAGGCCGCGGCGGGGACGACGTCGCTGTGGTCCCGCACGCTCAGCCGTACGCCACCGCCCGTGGGGGTCACCTCGAACCCCGCGATGCCGCCGCCGTGCCGGATGGCGTTGGTCACCAGCTCCGAGACCACCAGCAGCAGGTCGATGACGGCCTGGTCCTCCACCCGGCGGCCGGGGGTGTACCAGTGGTCCTGGACCACGGACCGCACGTACTGCCGTGCGGCGCCGGCGTTGGTGATGGTGACCGACGTCCGCGCGGCCTCGCCCGCCGCGCCGTTGCCCGGGCGGACGCCTCCCGTCGGTGTCCGACTGCCCGGGACGGCCGCCCTCACCGACGCCGCGTTGCCGGACGAGCCGCCGTTCGAGGTGGCGCGCTGCCCGCCGTTGCCGGGGACCTTCGCGTCCCCCGCGCCGCGCTGCGTACCGTTGCCGGACGCGCCGCCGTTCGAGGTCACGCGCTGGGTGCAGTGGTCCGGAGCGGCGCCGTGTGTGCCGGGCCGCGCCCCGTACGCGCCCTGCCTGAGGTTCGTCGGGTCGGCGGCGTTCGAGGAGCTACCGTCCCCGGTCGTGCGGCGTTCCACGGGCCTCATCCCCGCAGGGACCGCGACGCACCGCCGCGGTCCGCGCTCCGCGCCGCGAACAGGAGGTGGGGTACCGGGTCACCGGCCCCCGGGACGCCGCACGGTTCCGGCATCAGCACACTCCCATTTCCCACACTCGTCACGGACGCCCTCCCGGCCGCGGTCCGCCGAAGCGGCACGTCACCCGTGGCCGCTCCGGCGTGTGCCGTGTCGCCGGACACGCCGCAGCGGGTCCGCGATCGGCACGGTACACGTTCGTCATTCCTCATCGACCCCCGCCTACCCGCTCGGCCCCGAAGCATGGGCGGTATCTCCAGCCGCCGGCGCCGTCCCCGGACAGGGATCGTCCCCTCTCGTCCCCCGGCGTCAGGTCGACTGCCGCCGAGGCAGACCACGGTAATAGGCGGCCACGGCGTCCAGGTACCCGACCTCCGACGTCTCCCGGTCCGTCCGGAAGAGCGGGGCCGACTTGACCTCGTCACGGGTGGCCGCGACGGTGATCTTCTGTGCCTCCGGGTCGATGCCCACGACGAGTCCCGCCGGCACCAGCACACTCTTGCCGAACACCCACACACCCGTGTCGACGATCAGATGCCGCCTGGGCGTGTCGTCGGCCTGCCGGTCCACGTGCCCGATGGTGCCGTCGCTGGCCTCGACGGAGTACCCCGTCAGGCCCTGCCCCTCCTGGTGGCCGCTCTGCGGCGCGTACGACCAGATGTCGTCGAAATCCACTTCGCTCCTTCCTCTCCGCAGTCCCGTCCGCCGCCGTCCGGCGCGGCGGCGCCGGCCCTGCCCGGCGTCATCGCCTCCGGAAGCAGCAGATACCCCGTTGTGGTGGCCGCATTCAGTGCACCCCTTCCTTCCTCGTGCCACGGCCCTCCGCTCCCCCTGCTCCCGGGCGCCCGGAGCCCTCTTTCGACAATCACCCGGTTGCGGGGGCATCACTGGCGCCAACGGGGTACCTGATGAACTCTCAACCGATGTTCTTCCGGAGGCTTCCTTGATCCCGTTCGTCCACGAGACCCTGGTCATGCAGCTCGAGGTCGCCGACGCCCGCCGTGTTCCCGTACAGGCCCACCTGAGCTACGACGCGGACGACCCCTTCGCCGTGACGGCGGCGTTCAGCCATGAGGGCCGCATCCTCGCCCTGTGGAGACTGGACCGGCAGATGCTCACCGAGGGCGCGCTGCGGCCGGTCGGCGAGGGTGACGTGCGGATGCGTCCGCAGCGCGCGGGAGCCCGCAACGAACTGCGCATCGAGCTGTCCGGGCACGCCCAGGACGGGGACGGACGGGACCGCGCCGTGGTCCTCGCGCCGGCCCGCGCCGTCGTCGCCTTCGTCGAGCGCACCTACGGCGTGGTGGCACCGGGACGGGAGGAAGTGTGCGTGGACGAGTTCCTCGCCGACCTCATGACCCGCGGCTGACCCGTGGCCGCCCTCCGGCGCGTACGCACTGACACGTACGCACGACGGGCCGTCCGGGGAGTCGGACGGCCCGTCGTGCGTACGTGTCAGAGGCGGCACCCGGCGCCCCACGGAATGTCTCAGACCGGTGCGACACCCGTCGCGGACTCCCGGACCACCGGCCCGCGCGGGCGGCGTCCGCCCGTCATCGGCTCCTGCGCGGCGGCCAGCAGCCGGTACGCCTCCTCCAGCGCCCGCCGGACGTCACGCGTGCCCGTCGACACGCAGAGCGTGTAGGCGAGGTCCTGCGCGCGCCGGCTGTTCGTGCGGTCGTCGCGCTCCTCACCCTCCCGGGCCACGAGCTCCTCGTACTCCTCGACGAGCTTGCGCAGGATGACGGGATGGGGCTTGAGCATGTGTTCCACTCCTCGTTCAGGTGGTGGTCAGGACCGTCCCCCGGCCGGTCCGGCCGGGGGACGGGAAAACGGTGCGTGGAGGTCCGGGACGTCAGTCGGCCCGGTTGCGGTCACCGCTCCGGCGCGACGACCGCTGCTGTCCGAGGGCCTCGTTCCGGACGCGCGCGCAGCTGCGGCTGATGAGCCGCGAGACGTGCATCTGGGAGATGCCGAGCTGATCGGCGATGCGGCTCTGCGTCATGTCCTCGAAGAAGCGCATGTAGAGGATGGCGCGTTCACGCTCGGGCAGCTGCCGCAGCCCTTCCTTCGCCGCCTCCCGGTCGACGACCGTGTCGAACGACGAGTCGGGCGCCCCGAGGGTGTCGGCGAGGCTGTAGCCGTCGTCGCCCGAGGAGACCTCGGCGTCCAGGGACAGGGTGCTGAAGCTGTCCAGCGCCTCCATGCCCGTGGCCACCTCCTCCTCGGTGAGCTTGGTGTGGGCCGCGATCTCGGCGATCGTCGGCGCGGCGGAGCCGGCGGTCTGGCTGAGCTCGCGGCGCGCGACGCGCACCTTGTTGCGCAGCTCCTGCACCCGCCGGGGGACGCGCAGCGCCCACATCCGGTCGCGGAAGTGGCGCTTGATCTCGCCGGTGATGGTGGGCACGGCGTAGCTCTCGAAGGCGCCCCGCTCCGGCTCGAAGCGGTCGATGGCCTTCAGCAGACCGAGCGCGGCGACCTGCCTCAGGTCCTCGATCGACTCACCGCGGTTGCGGAAGCGGCCCGCGATGCGGTGGGCCATGGGCAGCCAGGCCCTGACCAGGTCGTCCCTCAGGGCCTCACGCTCGGGGCCGTCCTCGAGCTCGGCGAGGCGGACGAAGACTGCGATGGTGTCGGGGGCGTCGTCATGCGCCCTCTGATTAGGGTTCTGCGGGCGCGTGGACGTGCCGGAACCGTTTGCGGAAATCTCAACCAGCATGCGGGATCGCTCCTGAACGACGCTTTCAGGGGAATTGCCGCGGGGGACGGGTGCGCGGGGCGAGAAGGCCCCTGAACGGGCACACCTCTCCCGTCGGCGCGCCTCTGGTCCGAAGCACGAAACCCCGCTTGCCCCGGCGTCGCGCGGGCAAACAACCGTCCGCTCGAACTCAGTGACACACACCCGGCCCGGCAACGTGCCCGCTGTGTGAACATGGATGCTGCGGGAGCGGAACGGCGGGCGCCGGACGGCTTCCGCGGGCCCGCATCCACCGGTGCGAAAACTCGTGCCCATTCGGGAGGAGTGAGTCCGCCGAAGTGGGGCATGCGAGGGAAGACATCGAGTACCAAGGCATTAGGGGAGGACGGCATGGCAGCCGTTTCGGCAGCACGGGCAACGGCCACGGCCGGCGAGGCGGTCACGACGACCGAGGCGGAGCTGCCCCTGATCAGCGACCCGACGCGGGTCTCGCCGAAGGACGCGCGGGAGCTCTCCCGCCAGTTCTTCGACCGGCTGGCCACGCTGGAGGAGGGCACGCACGAGCACCAGTACGTGCGCAACACGCTGATCGAGATGAACCTCTCGCTCGTGCGGTACGCCGCCTCCCGCTTCCGTGGCCGCGGGGACTCGCTCGAGGACATCGTCCAGGTCGGCACCATCGGGCTGATCAAGGCGATCGACCGGTTCGAGCTGACCCGCGAGGTGGAGTTCACCACGTTCGCGGTGCCCTACATCGTCGGTGAGATCAAGCGTTTCTTCCGGGACACCAGCTGGGCCGTGCACGTGCCGCGGCGCCTGCAGGAGGCCCGGGTGGAGCTGGCGAAGGCCACGGACGAGCTGCGCTCGCGACTGGGCCGTACGCCGACCACCCGTGAGCTCTCCGAGCTCATGCAGCTGTCCGAGGAAGAGGTCATCGAGGCCCGCAAGGCGGCCAACTGCTACAACTCCTCCTCCCTGGACGCCGCCCTCACCCCCTCCGGCGCGGAGGACGGCGAGACCGTCCTGGCCGACGTGCTCGGCGAGGAGGACCCGTCCCTGGAGCTGGTCGAGGACTTCCACTCGCTGGCGCCCCTGATCGCCGAGCTGGACGAGCGCGAGCGGCGCATCATCCACATGCGGTTCGTCGAGGAGCTCACCCAGTCCCAGATCGCCGGGCACCTCGGGGTCTCCCAGATGCACGTGTCCCGCCTGATCAGCCGCATCATCAAGCGTCTGCGCGCCGGCCTGCTGGAGCCGGACGTCGCCTGAGGACCATCGACCGGGCTCCCGCCCGTCCCCCCGTCTTCACCACCCCGTCGCCGGGGCGTCCAGGGCCGCACGCGGTCCGGTGCCCGGGCGGCGGGGTTCTTCGTGCGCGTGGGAGTGGGGAGTTGTCGTGCGCGTGGGAATGGGGAGTTCTCGTGCGCGTGGGAGTTTTGTCGTGCGGTGCGGTCCCGCGTGCGTGTGGTTCGTGCGGTCCGTGCGGTCGCCGACCCGCCCAGTGGTCCGTGCGGTCGCCGGTCCGCCGCGGGGTGTCCGTGCGGACGCCGCCCCGACGCATCAGCCCCGGCCGCACGTGAGCCGTGCTCCCAGGGCTGTGCCGTGATCCTCCGGGGAGGGTTCAGCCGAGGCCCGCGGCCCCGCCGTCCAGGCCGACCGTGACCCTGACCCGCTTGCCGACGGGCTCGCGGCGGATCTCGTACCGCTCACAGAGGGCGAGGACTATCTCCAGGCCGTGCTGGCCCACGCGCCCCGGCTCGGCCGCACGGGCGACCGGCAGCACCGGCTCGCTGTCCCACAGCGTCACCGCGATGGTGCCGCCGGCCAGCTCCAGGTCCATCAGGCAGGGGCCGCTCGTGAACTTGCAGGCGTTCGTCACCAGCTCGCTCACGATGAGCTGGACCGCCCCGCTGACCCGCCCCGGGACCGGTATGTTGCGCTCCGTCCGTGCCCGGGCGAGGAAGTCGGCGGCGAAGCGCCGGGCCGCGCCGATGTCCTCCGGCCGTCCCTCGTACCCGGCACTGTCCTTGAGTTCCACCGCGTCGGACTCCAACGGCTCCATCAGCGGGGGAAGGGCACGCCTGCCGTCGTGTGCGATGTGTGCCACTTCCTCGACTCCCGCCTTCACGACGCCCACCGCCCCGGTGGGCTGACCGCCACGCGCCTACCCGCTCACAGTCGCCTCATGCCCGGTCCGTCGCGTTCTGTTCCCGTGCCGGCCACCTCCCGTCCGGCACGCAGTGGCACCACCGCGGTGATGCGCTTGCCGCCCGACGGGAGGTCCGCCACCGTCACGTCGCGGGAGAGCCGGCAGACGATCGGCCAGCCGCGGCCTCCGCAGTGCCGCCGTCCCCGGTCGTCGACCGCCGCCAGTGCCCTCGGGGTCCGCCGGCTGCGGTCGCTGACGGACAGGTACAGATCGCCGCCCCTGACGGTGACGTCGATGTCCGTGACGCCTCCGCCGTGCAGCATCGCGTTGGTGGTCAGCTCCGAGACCACGAGCAGGGCGTCCGCGAGGGCGCTCTCGTCGTAGGGGCTCCCCGCCGCCGGCGCGGCCAGCGCGCGCCTGACGGCGATGCGCGCCTCCGCGGGGTTCCGCGGCCCGCCCGGGGGCCGGTTGGAGACGGCTGGGCGAGGGGTGGGTCCGACCCGGTAGTGCTCACGCATCCTTTCGCTCCCTGACTCGACCGACGGGGACGACGGAGGCCTGCCGCGGGGCCAGGGCGGTGCTCGGCCCTCCGGTCACCCGGGACGTCCGCGGCGCACCGCTCGGGTGCCGGACGCCCACTGTGATGTCTGCGTTGTCGGTGTATGTACGATCTTCGCTGCCTTCTTCACTATCCGGCTGACCGTTCGACGGCGTACGAAACCGCGAACCACCCAAACACCATGAACACGCCACCCGGCGCGAACGCACCCCGTGTGGGTGTGCGATTCCCGGGTAGGCGCACGAGCGCATCGCCACACCAGCAGCGGCGGGCACAAGTCGTCATGACGTCGGGGGACGAGGACGCACCGGGCGGCCCCTGCCGCCCGGTCGTCCACCGGTCACGGCGGCCGCGTCCGCCGTCGTCGCGCGGTGCATCGAACGCGGAGTCCGGGGTAGCCGGACCCGATCGGCGACGCCTGTGGAGGTACTTGTGTCTGTTGCCCAGAATCCCTTGTCGATCCAGGTGACGGTGGTCCGGGAGGACGCCGTCCTGCTCGAGGTCGAGGGCGATCTGGACATCGATACCGCGACCGAGTTGCAGCATCACCTGGCGAACCAGCTGCACCACGGCCGGCGGCACTTCCTGCTGGACGTCTCGTCCGTGCCCTTCATGGACTCGTCCGGCATGAACATCATCCTGCGGGTGTACCAGGAGGCGCGGCAGATCTCCGGCGGGGTGTACGTCATCAAGCCGACGTCCGCCGTGCGACGGATCCTGGACCTCACCGGCGTCAGCATCACCGTCCCCACGGTGGAGAGCGTCGACGAGGCGCTGGCGCTGCTGGACTCCGCGCAGCCGGCGCACCCCGGCCAGGACGGCCAGGAGGTGGAGCCGCCCGTGCAGTAGCGAGGTCACCGGCGGGCGTGCCGGCGCGGTACGCACGCCGGAAGGGGGCCGCCGACATGTCCACGGCCCGGCCGCACCACGTGTGTCGGTCGTGGTCCTCGGCCTGCCCCGGCCCAACAGTTGCCGTTTGACAACTATGGCCGTGAGGCAACAAAGTGAGCGGGCAAACAGGAGTGCGGGAGGGGTGTGGGATGTGCCGGTCAGCGACGAGGGGCGCGCACGTCCCTCCCCCGCCGCGCCCGTGCGGCCGGCGGACGGCACCGCACCGGTGCGCGCCGGGCCGTCAGGCGCTCGCCGCGTCGGAGACGCCGCCCTCGTGGATCTGGGCCGCGGCGGCGGAGCGGAACGCCTCCAGCCCTTCCAGCAGCGCGGTCCGCTGCGTGCTCGGCATCTGCTCCAGGACGGACTGCAGGGCGGTCTCACGCCGCGCGCGCAGCTCCGTCAGGAAGCCCCGGCCGCGCCGGCTCAGCCGCAGCCGCAGCTCGCGGCGGCTGGCGGCGCTGGGCCCGCGTTCCACGAACCCCACCGCCTGGAGACGGTCGCACAGCCGGCTGGTGGACGGCGGTGTGGAGCCCAGGGCGTCCGCGAGCGACCGCAGGTTGATGCCGTCGTGGTGCTCGAGGATGAACAGCACCCGGATCTGCGAGGCCGAGACCGGCGCCGTCGAGGTGCGCCCCCACAGGACTTCCAGCAGCTCCGCCGCCTCTGAGGTCACACGCGCCACCTCGTCCGGGCGGGGGTGGGGGATGGATGGAGACACGGTCCCACTCTCCCAGGCTTCTCGGACACTGTCAGCCCGCCGGGTCGGGCGGGGCACCCGAAGCACCATACGTCCGCACAGATACAGGAACACCGGCGAGCGGCGCCCGCGACCCCGCGGGGCCCACGCCGTCCCCGTGCAGAGAATGGCGTATCCGACATCGTGAACAGATTCGTGGCAGCCGAACGCGCCCTGCGCTCCGCTCCCCCGCACCGGCTGGTGGACGCGGTCCGCGAGGTGCTGTGCAGCGACTACGCGGCGAAGGCCGTCGATCTCTTCATGGCCGACTACGGCCTCAGCGTGCTCCAGGGCGTCTGTCCGCCCCTGGACCGGCTGGAGGTCCTGCCGGTGCACAGCAGCCCGGCGGGACGGGCCTTCGGCGCGCAGGAGCCATGCACCGAGGTGTGCCGCGACGGCCGGGTGCGGGTGCACCTGCCGGTCACGGCCCGGGGCGACCGGCTCGGGGTGCTGACCGTCACGATGACCTCCGCGGAGCAGGCCGCGGAGTGCGTGGCCGACCTCGCCGAGGTGGCCGAGGTGCTGGCGCACGAGATCGTCGTCGCGGACCGGGAGACCGACGTGTACCTCCAGGCCCGCCGCAGGGACCGCCTCACCCTCGCGGCGGAGATGCAGTGGCAACTGCTGCCGGGCCGTTCCTCGGCCCGCACGGAGTACGCCCTCGGTGCCCAGCTGGAGCCCGCCTACGCGATCTTCGGCGACAACTTCGACTGGTCCTCGCCCGGCGACCGCCTGATGCTGTACGTCACCAACGGCATGGGCGAGGGCATCGAGGCCGCGCTGCTGACCAGCCTGGGGATCAACGCCCTGCGCAACGCACGGCGCGCCGGCCTCTCCATCGCCGACCAGGCGGCCCTGGCCGACCAGGCGATCCACGCCCACTACCGGGGCCACGCCCACCTCTCCGTGCTGCTGCTCGACCTGGACCTGAGCAGCGGCCGGATGCTGGCCGTGGACGCGGGTTCGCCGCGGATGCTGCGGCTGCGCGACCGCACCGTCACCCCCGTCGACTTCGAGGCCCAGCTCCCCCTCGGCATGTTCGAGGAGACCGACTACGTCGTCCAGGAGGTGCACGTCGAGCCCGGCGACCGGATGGTCTTCGTCACCGACGGGGTGTACGGCGTCGCCGCGCCCGGCGGGGAGCGCTACGGGGACCACGCGCTGTCCCGGGCCATCCTGGCCACCAGCCTGCTCCCGGCGGCGGAGGTGCCCGGCGCCGTGCTGCGCGAGGTGTCCGGTCACCGCGGCTCGTCCGTGCCCGACGACGACGCGCTGGTGCTCTGCCTGGACTGGTTCGGGCCACGGCCCGGGCAGGACTGATCCCGCGATACGGATGATCGAGGGGTGTCCCGGTGTTGTACGTCCCCGGAGCGTGTCTACAGTTGTCGGGCGGCAAGGAAAAGACGGCACACCGACGGGCGTCGTCCGCCGGGCCGGGCCAGCACGCTGCAGCCTAGGAGAGAAGTACGTGCCGGAGCAGGAAGCGACAGCACAGCACGGGACGCCCGTGCGGCAGGTCGGGAACGGACGTCGTGGCGCACGCGCCGCGCGGGTCGGGAACCCGGTGACCGCCCCCGTCGCACACCGGCGCCCACGTCGGGAGAGCCCTTGATGCGGACAGCCGGCGGTGTCCCCACCCGCCTGCCGGTCGGCGCGGAGCTCGATCCGGTGTTCGCCCGCAGTGATCTCGTCCACGACGGCACCCGCGGCCATGGCACCCCCGTGACGGTGACGTCCTGGGTCGCCGCGCCGCCGCGGCCGCGTGAGGAGCCGTGATGTCGCACGTACGGGAGGTCCCGGTGCACGGCCCGGCCCACGTACGGGACGTGCGGGTGGCCGCCGAGGCCGCGGCCGCCCGGGCGGGGCTGGACGGCGACCGCACCGCGGACGCCGCGCTCGTGGCCACCGAACTGGCCACCAACCTGCTCGAGCACGCGGGCGGCGGCCGGGTCCTGGTGGACACGGTGGACTCCCCGCTCACGGCCGACGGCTCGCCCGCGCGGGTACAGGTCGTCGCGGTCGACCACGGCCCGGGCATCCGCGACGTCGCGGCCGCGCTGCGGGACGGCTTCTCCACGACCTCCTCGCTCGGCGCCGGTCTGGGCACCTGCCGGCGGGTCGCGGACGACTTCTCCCTGCACAGCCTCCCGGGGCACGGCACGGTCGTCATGGCGCGGATCGGTGACGGCCGGGACGACCGCGCCGACGCCGACGGGCCCGGTTTCCCGGTACGGGCCGGCGGCGTCAACATCCCCTTCGCCGGCGCGGAGCACTCGGGTGACGCCTGGGCGTTCGTCCGTTCGGGTGACCGCGTGACGCTGATGCTCGCCGACGGCCTGGGCCACGGTCCGGACGCGGCACGCGCGTCCTCGGCCGCCGTCGAGGCGCTGCGCCGCTCGGACCGGCTGCCGCCGGCGGAGCTGCTGCGGCGGCTGGACGGCGCGCTGCGCGGCACCCGGGGCGCGGCCGTCGCCGTGGCCCAGCTCGACCTCGCCGCGCGGCTGCTGCGCTTCGCGGGCGTCGGGAACATCGGCGCCCGGCTCCGCACCGGCGACGGCTGGAGGTCCCTGCCGTGCCGTCCCGGCATCGTCGGCGCCCACCGGCCGGCGGCGGCGCTCCAGCGGCAGGTGGACTGGGCGGACGACTGCCTCCTCGTACTGCACAGCGACGGCCTGCCGGGCGACTGGAGCCCGGGCCCGGCCGTCCACCACCCTTCCCTCGACCCCGCTGTGATCGCCGCCGTGATCGTGCGTGACGCGAGCAGCCCCGCCCGGCCGGTACGCGACGACATCGCCGTCGCCGTACTGAGCCCCTCCTCCCCGCCGGAACCCTCCTCATGACCCGCACCTGGCACATCAGCACCGTCACCGACGCCGCGCGCGCCCGTATCGCCCTGGCCCGGCTGGCCACCGCGCACGGACTGGGCGCCGTCGAGCGCACCCGTCTGGTCAGCGCGCTCACCGCGCAGCTGCGGCAGTGCCTCACCAAGGGCGGCACCTGGCTGCTCAGCGCCGAGGCGACGGCCGCGCCGTCCGGGGGCGGCCGGATCGACATCGAGGTGGAGCCCGAGAACCGCCCGGTGGCCGACCGGCCGACGCCCTGGCACCTGACGGTCGCCTGCCCCGACGACAGCGCCGGCGACGGCGCCGGGCCGGAGCGCGTGGTGGATGATCCGGCGTCGCTCGCGGAGGCCCTGTTCGGCGCGGACGAGGACGCGGCCCTGGTCCTGGACCGGCTCGACGAGGAGGAGCGGCTGGTCGCCTTCCACCGCGAGGAGCTGCACCAGACCAACCAGGGTGTCCTCGCCCTGCACGCCGAGCTCGACGCGGCCGGACGCGCGCAGCGGGAACTCTTCGACGCCGAGCAGCGGGCCCGCAGGGAGGCCGAGAACGCGCGCGGGCGGCTGACCTTCCTGGCCGACGCGAGCGCCGCCCTGACGGCCTCCCTGGACCACCACGCGATCGTGGAGCTGCTGCCCACCGTCCTGGTGCCCCGGTACGCCCGCACGGTCGACGTATGGCTCTTCGACGGGGAGGGCGAGGACAAGCACGAGCACCGGCCCAGCGGGCCGCCGCCGGCCGCCGCCGTGCTGGCGGCCCGCCGCGGACGCCCGCAGTACGCGGCCGACCACCCCGGCGGGCTGCCCGGCGTCGACGACCAGCCGCCGTCCGCGTTCGACCCCGCCCGCCCGCTGCTGTGCATCCCCGTGCTGACCCGGCGGGCCTCCCTCGGCGTGCTGATGCTGACACCGCCCGACGAGCGCTGGGACGCCGACGACGCCGTCATGCTGATCGAGCTGACCCGGCGGGTCAGCATCGCCATCGAGAACGCCAAGCGCTTCGAGCACAACCGGGACATCGCCGAGACCCTGCAGCGCGCCCTGCTCACGGACCTGCCCGCGACGCCGGGCCTGCGCCTCGCCGCGCGCTACCTGCCGGCCACCCGCGGCATGAACGTCGGCGGCGACTGGTACGACGCCTTCCGCCAGCCCGACGGCGGCCTGATCACCGTCATCGGCGACGTGACCGGGCACGGGCTGCACGCCGCGGTGATGATGAGCCAGCTGCGCACCGCGCTGCGCGCCTACGCGGTCGACGGGGGCAGTCCCGGCCAGCTCCTCACCCGGCTGCACACCTTCCTGCACCACCTGCAGCCCGACCTGTACGCGACGGCCGTCATCGCCCGCTTCCACCCCGACGAGCCCACCCTCACCTGGGCCGCCGCCGGGCATCCGCCGCCGGTGCTGCGCACCCCCGACGGCCAGGTGCGGGCGCTGGACGCCAAGCCCGGTGCCATGCTCGGCATCCCGCTGCGGCAGCAGATCGGGGACCACACCGTGCCGCTGCCGCCCGGCTCGACGCTGGCGCTGTACACGGACGGTCTGGTGGAGCGCCGGGCCCAGGGCATCGACCCGGGCATCCGCCGGCTCTCCGCCGCGCTCGCGGAGTTCGGGCCCGAGGAGCTCGACGCGGACCTGGACGCCTCGGCCGACCGGCTGCTGCATCCGCTGCTGCACGACTCCGAGCACGACGACGACGTGTGCCTGCTGCTCTGCCACGTCCACAGCGGAGCACCGGAGGTCGTGGAGCCGCCGGGGCCGCTCTCCTCCGGTCTGCGTCTGTGACGGTCCGCCCCGGCGGCGGGCGTCAGTCCTCGGCCCCGCCGCCGCGGGGCCCGGGCCGCGCGTCCGCCAGGGTCTGGGCCTCGTGGAAGCCGTGCAGGACCGCCTCCAGCGCCGTGCGCTGCCCCGGGGACAGGGCGCCCAGCGCGGTGCCGAGGTAGCCGGAGAGCCGGTCGGTGACCTCGGCCAGGAACCGGTCCCCGTGGGCCGTCACCACGAGTTGCACCTCACGCCGGTCCACGGGCTGCACGGTCCGTCGCAGCAGCCCCGCGGCCTCCAGCCGGTCACACATCCGGCTGGCCGTGGGCAGCCCGATGTCCAGGTGCTCGGCGAGCGCCGTCAGGTTGAGCTCGGGCCGTCTGCGCACGACACGCAGGGCCCGTATCTGGCGGGCGGGCAGCCGCGGGGAGACGTCCTCCACAGCGGCGAACCAGAGCGTCACCAGGCTTTCCACCGCATCGGTCACCTGCCGGGCGACCTCGCCCTCGCGGACGGCGGCGCGCTGTTCCCACTCCACCGCCCGTCATCCTCCGCAGGAAGGGGGCCGCCTCTCCGGGGACCGTCCCGGTCCGGGACGCACCACCGGCGACGACTTCCACCTCCCTGCGGAGGGCGCCCGCCGGCCACGGCGGGCGGCACGGAGTTCCGGCAGGCCAACAGCTCCAGCGGTACCCACGAACGTGTCTCTTTCAGTCGGCTCCGGACAAGGCCTCGTCCTCGGTCATGCTGATGGGCTACCCGAAGCGTCCGGGAGTACACAACCGCCTTCACGGGCCCCTCCCCGCCCGCTCCGCCGGGCGGGCGGCAGGGCGGTCACAACTCGGTCGGGAGGCCGCTGGCCTCGGCGATGCCCCGCAGTTCCTCGTCCTGCTTGTGCCGGTCGCGGATGCAGTCGGCGATGTCGCGGCAGCGCTCCGGGTCGGAGGCGGTGACGGCGTCGGTGACGATGCGGACCGGCCCGCACCCCTCCACATCGATCTGGATCAGCTCGTTGTCGAGGCGGCCGGTGACGGCCGTGGCGACCACCAGGGCCGCCTCGTCGCGGATGTTGTCCGGGACGCTCGCGGCCTCCTCGTCGTCCAGTCCGAAGCCGACCGGGGCGGGGTCCTCCTCCTCGATCGCCCTCAGCACCGGAGCGACGAGTCCGAGCAGGAGCTCGTACTCGTCGGGCGTCATGCTCACGCGCAGGAGGTCCAGGTGAACGTCGAGCGCACGGCTGTTCGGTGGCACATTCGGCTCGTTCATGTCCCTCGGGTTCCCACATGCCGATCGTTCCCACACATCCCGCCGGACGCGTCGGATTCCCCGGTTCACGGGGTGCACGCCGCTCCCCCGCACCCGCCGTCCGGGAAATTGCCGGAACGCCGGTTGCGGTCCCCGTCCATCGGCCACCATGGGGACCGGAGGAACCGGCGTCCACTGTGGCCGATGGGACCCCAACGCCGGTGCCGCGTCCGCGAGTCGGCGCCGGACGCGGGCACGCGGCGCACCGCGCCGACTCGCTGCGAGACCTGGGTGGCCGCCGTGCGGGACGGACAACCGAGAACGGGGACGGCGGCATGAACGGGCCGTACCAGGAGACCGTGCGGGAGGAGGCCCTCGCCGCGGAGCTGCTCCACAGGGCCGAGGAGGAGCGGCGGCTCGTCCGGGCGGCCCGCCCGCCCGCCGGCGCACCGAGCCGGTACCGCGTGCGGCGCTGCCGGGGGGACAACGCGGAGGCCCTCAGGGCGATGGTCGCCCACCACGGCTGGCCCAGCGCCGAACTGGTCGGCGAGCCGGCCTCGACGGCCGCGCTGATGATCCTGCTGCACGCACCGGACCTGGGGTTCCAGCTCACCTGCCGCGACCTGATCGCGGAGGCCGCGGCGGACGGCGGGTGCCCGGTGGTGCACCACGCGTACATAGCCGACCACTGCGCGGTCGAGCTGGGCCAGCCGCAGTTCTACGGCACGCGCATCGACCCCGCCACCCTCACCCCGTACCCGCTGCGGCACCCGTCGACGGTGGACGAGCGCCGCCGCGACGTGGGACTCGGCCCGCTGGACGAGCACCTGCGCACCCTCCGCTCCGGCCTGGGTGTGCGGGGGCTGTGAGCCGTCACCGGTCACCCGTGTCCGGTCGCCCGTCACCCGGGAACGGAGCGCGCCACCCGGAATCCCGTGTCGTCGATCCGCAGGCTCGGATGGCTGCGGCGGCGCACCGAGGCGCGGCAGCTCCAGTGCTCGTCGAACCAGCCGCCGCCCCGCAGCACCCGGTAGGCGCCGTACACCTCGGGGTCGTACAGGTCCCAGCACCACTCCCAGACGTTGCCGAGCATGTCGTGCAGCCCCCACGGGTTGGGCCGCCTGCCGCCCACGGAGTGCACCCGTTCCCCCGAGTTGCCGCGGTACCAGGCGATGTCGTCCAGGTCGCCGTACCGGGGGCCGGTCGTGCCGGCCCGGCAGGCGTGCTCCCACTCGGCCTCGGTCGGCAGCCGGTACCCGTCGGCGGACCCGTCCCAGGTGATGTGCTCGGCCGCCTCGTCGACGCGGTAGGCGGGGGCCAGGCCCTCGTGGCGCGACAGGGCGTTGCAGTAGCGCACCGCGTCCCACCAGGAGACACCCTCGACGGGCAGCCGGTCGCCCCGCACGCCGCTCGGCCGCTCGCCGGTGATCCGGGCGTACCGCTCCTGAGTCACCGGGTGCGCCGACAGCAGGTAGGGGGCCAGGTCGACCGGCCGGCTGCGCCGGGTCCGCCGGTCGGTCAGCGTCACCCGGCCCCCCGTCACACTGATCATGCTCCCGCTCCCCCGTGTCCGCCGGCGGTGGTGCCGGGCCGCCGCGGAGTGACATCGTACGGCGCGTGTGCGGCGTGCCCGGTCCGGGTACTGGTGGGGTCCGAGAAACTCAAGGGATCGGCCGGCGCGCGGACTCGCGCAGCCGGGTCCGAGCACCGGCCGGCTCCGTCCCCCGGAAGGGGTCGGGAGCATGGTGAGCGAAGATGCGCGTCCCCCCGTCCCGTGGCTCACACTGCTGCGGGGCGCCGCCCTGGAGACCGGCTGGGCCACGGTACGGCTGGCCGGGCTGCCGCTCGACCTGGCCGCACGCGGCGCGCGGCAGGTCACCGGATGGCTCGGCGGCGAGCACGAGGCGGCGCCACCGGACTGCGCGGACGAGCCGGGCCTGCCGGTGGTGTTCGTGCACGGGCTCGCCGACCGCGCCTCGATCTTCTCCCGGCTGCGCGCCGGGCTGCACGACTGCGGCACCGGGCCCTTCGTGACGGCCTCGTACAACGCCTACCACCAGGACATCCCCACGGCGGCCCGGGCGCTGGGCGATCAGGTGGCGCAGGTGCGGGAGCTGACCGGTGGGCGGCCCGTGTGCGTGGTGGGGCACAGTCTCGGCGGGCTGATCGCGCGCTACTGCGTGCAGCGGCTGGGCGGTGACGCCCACGTCCCGCTGGTGATCACCCTGGCCACGCCGCACGGCGGTACCGCGATGGCCCAGTGGGCGCCCCCGCACCCCCTGCTGCGGCAACTGCGCCCGGGGAGCCCGGTGCTGGCCGAGCTCGCCGAGCCGTGCGGCGGCTGCCGTACGCGCTTCGTGTGCTTCTACAGCGACCTGGACGAGGCCGTCGTCCCGGCGAACAGGGCCCGTCTCGACCACCCGGACCTGCGGGCCCGCAACGTGCTCGTCCACGGGGTCGGCCATCTGATGCTGCCGCTGCACCAGCCGGTGATCGACGCGGTGCGCGGACTGCTGGCCGGGACGGCGGAGCTTCCCCTGGCGGGCTGAGCGGGCTGAACGGCGTCCGTGTCATGCACGCGGCCGGGGGTCCTCCCCCCGCCGCAGCCGCCGTACCACGACCACCAGGTCGACCGCGGTGACGAGGGCCAGCACGGCGCACCCGACGGCAAGGCCGGTCAGGACCGTGGCGTCGGGCCGGGCACCGGCGTCCCTGTGCGCCGCCCACACGGCGAACAGCACGGCCGCGACGGCGAAGACGGGCAGGAAGACGGCGGCCAGCGCCCGGCGCGGCCGCAGGGCGGTGCGGGCGGTCCGCGGCTCGGTGCCGCTGCGGCCGCTCCTCCCGCCCGGCCGGCGGTCCGACGGATGTGAGGGTTGCGCGCTCACGGCCCACCTCCTGGAATTGCGTTCCCGCGGGGGCGAGTACCTGTTCCCGGCACCGGCACGCCTGCGAATCCGTCCTGGTGGCAGGCGTGTGGCAGGGGTTCTCACGGGTACTGGGGCCGGGCGGCGCCGGACCCCACCGGGCCCGGCGCGGCTCACGACGAAGACCGTACGAGGCGCATGAGGGAGCCATCCGTGAACGAGCAGCAGAATCCCGTCGAGCAGCACCCGCAGCCCGACCTCCCCGACCAGGAGCAGCCGCACCCCGGCTGGACCGGCCCCATGGACCCGCCGCCGGACCACGGCGAGGAGTCGTACCGGGGCAGCGGCCGGCTCGAGGGACGCAAGGCGGTGATCACCGGTGGCGACTCGGGCATCGGCCGGGCCGTCGCCCTCGCCTTCGCCCGGGAGGGCGCGGACGTGCTCTTCACCTACCTGGACGCGGAGAAGGACGACGCCCAGGAGACCGCGCGCCTGGTCGAGGACGCCGGCCGGCGTGCCGTGCCCGTGGCGTGCGACATCCGCGAGGAGGGGAACTGCCGGTCGCTGATCGAGCGTGCCGTCGAGGAGTTCGGCCGCATCGACATCCTGGTGAACAACGCCGCGTACCAGATGTCGCAGCCGGACGGGATCGAGGAGATCTCCACCGAGCAGTTCGACCGGGTGATGCGCACCAACCTGTACGCCCTCTTCTGGCTGTCCAAATTCGCGCTGCAGCACATGCCCGAGGGCGGCAGCATCATCAACTCGACCTCGGTGCAGGCGTACCAGCCCAGTCCGCACCTGCTGGACTACGCGACGTCCAAGGCCGGCATCGCGAACTTCACCAAGGGCCTCGCCCAGATGGTCATCGAGCGGGGCATCCGCGTCAACGCGGTCGCGCCGGGCCCGGTGTGGACGCCGCTGATCCCGGCGACGATGCCGGACACGACGGAGTTCGGCAAGCAGGCGCCCATCGGCCGGCCGGCCCAGCCCGCCGAGATGGCGCCCGCGTACGTCTTCCTCGCCTCGCAGGAGGCGTCCTACATCACCGCGGAGATCGTCAACGCGACGGGCGGCACACCGCTCCCCTAGCGTCCGGCGCCGCCGCGGGCCGGGGAAACGGTCGGCCGGCCGGCGGGTTGTTCCGGGACGCGCGTTTCCGAAGGTGTCTCGCAGGCAACCCGGGTTCCTCCGAATCCGACGCGACGGGAGGGCTCGCATGACCCTCACAGTGCAGCAGCCCCACTCCCGCCCCGGCCCGCACACGGCCCTGCGCATCGGTGTGCTCGGCTCCTACGGCGGTTTCAACATCGGCGACGAATCGATCCTGACCTGCGTGCTGGCCTGCCTGCGGGCGCACCGCCCGGACGCCAGGCTGGTCGTCTTCAGCCGCGACACCGAGCACACCCGCACCCACCACGGCTCGGCCGACGAGGTGGTGGCCTGGGAGAACGTCGCACAGAGACCGGTCCTGGACGCCCTGTCCGGCCTGGACCTGCTGGTCCTGGGCGGGGGCGGCATCCTCTACGACAGCGAGGCCCGCCGCTACCTGCGCCTGGTGCGGGCGGCACAGCACCGGGGCGTACGGACGTTCGCGTACGCCGTCGGGGCCGGCCCGCTGCACGAGGCCGACGACCGGGAGGCGGTGCGCACCGTCCTGCGCGCCATGGACGACGTCGTGGTCCGGGACGAGGAGTCCCGGCTCGTCCTGGAGGAGGTGGGGCTCGAGCGGGACGTCACCGTCACCGCCGACCCCGCCCTGCTGCTGTCCGCGGAGCCGTTCACCACGCGGATGATGCTCGCGGAGGGCATCCCCAGCGGGCGGCGGCTGGTGGGGATGTCGGTGCGCGAGCCCGGCCGGGCGGCCGAGAAGCTGGACGAGGGCGACTACCACGCCCTCCTCGCCGACGTGGCGGACTTCCTGGTGCGGCGGCTGGACGCCCATGTGGTGTTCATGCCGATGGAGCGCCACGACGTCCGCCACGCGCACGCCGTGCTGTCCCACATGAGCGCCCCCGACCGCGGGCGCATCCTGCACGGCTCCTACAGCCCCGGCCAGGTCCTCGGCTTCATGCGCCACCTGGACCTGGCCGTCGGCATGCGCCTGCACTTCCTGATCTTCGCGGCCCTGTCGGGGCTGCCGGTCCTGCCGCTGCCGTACGCGGGCAAGGTCTTCGACTTCGCGCGCCGTACGGGTGCGCCGGGCCTGGTGGGCGTGGCCCGGGAGCAGGCCGGGCTGCTGCTCGCGGAGGTGGACCGGCTGTGGGACGAGTTCCCCGAGCGGCGGGGCGAGCTGCGCGGCCGGGTCCAGGAGCTGTGCGAGTCGGCCCGGGAGACCTGTGTGCGCTGCCGGACCCTGCTCGACGCCATCGACGGCGCGGCGGGGGCCGCCGCGGACTCGCACCTGTGCGCGCGGGGCGCCGTCCGGGGCGGGCCGCGGAAGGCGACCGTCAGCTCGTGAGGTCCCCTGGGCGCCCGCTCAGTGACCGCTGACGGGGCGGGTCGTGTACGGCCGTCCCAGTTCCTCGGCCTCCTCGTCGGTGAGGTCGAGGCTCAGGGCGGCGACCGCGTCCTCGAGGTGCCGCGCCCTGGTCGCGCCGACGATGGGCGCGGCGACGGTCTCCTGACGCAACAGCCAGGCGAGCGCGACCTGGGCCTGCGGGACACCGCGCGCGGCGGCGACGCGTCCCACGGCGTCGACGATCTCGCGGTCGCCCTCCCGGTACAGGGTGCTGCCGAACCTGTCGGTGCGGCTGCGCTCGGTGTCCGTGTCCCAGGCGCGGGCCAGCCGGCCGCGGGCGAGCGGGCTCCAGGGCAGCGTGGCGACCTGCTGGTCCGCGCAGAGCGGGAGCATCTCGCGCTCCTCCTCGCGGTAGAGCAGGTTGTAGTGGTTCTGCATGGAGACGAAGCGCGTCCAGCCGTGTCGTTCGGCGGTGTGCTGGGCCTTGGCGAACTGCCAGGCGTACATCGAGCTGGCCCCGATGTAGCGGGCCTTGCCCGCCTTGACCACGTCGTGCAGGGCCTCCATCGTCTCCTCGACGGGGGTGGCGGAGTCGAAGCGGTGGATCTGGTAGAGGTCCACGTGGTCGGTGCCCAGCCGGCGCAGGCTGTTGTCGATCTCCGTCATGATCGCCTTGCGGGAGAGGCCGTGGCCGTTGGGGCCCGCGTGCATGGCGCCGTGCACCTTGGTGGCGAGCACGATCTCGTCACGGCGCGCGTACTTCTGCAGGGCCCGGCCGACGATCTCCTCGCTGGTGCCGTCGGAGTAGACGTTGGCGGTGTCGAAGAAGTTGATACCGGCGTCCAGTGCCTGGCGGATCAGCGGCAGCGACGCCTCCTCGTCCAGGGTCCAGGGGTGCGGGCCGCGGTCGGGCACCCCGAAGCTCATGCAGCCCACACAGATCCGGGACACGTCCAGCCCCGTCCGACCGAGCTTCACGTACTGCATCGTCGTCACTCCTGTCCTTGGGTGGTACGCCTGTGGGAGCAGCGTACGGAGGTACCGGCGGGGCGGGGAGGCGGCGTGGCCGCCTCAGACGCGGTAGCGGCGCAGCGCCGGTGTCACGGTCGCGAGCAGCAGGGCGCCGGCCACCACCAGCAGTCCGCCGCCCACGACCGCCGCGCGGGGGCCGAAGGCCGAACCGGCCGTGCCGTGCAGCACGTCGGCCAGGCGCGGGCCGCCCGCGACCACCACCGTGAAGACGCCCTGCATCCGGCCGCGCATCTCGTCGGTCGCGGCCGACAGCAGGATGGCCCCGCGGAAGACCATGGAGACCATGTCGGCCGCTCCGGCGACGGCGAGGAAGGCGACCGCGATCCACAGGCTCTCGCTGAGGCCGAAGCCGGTGATCGCCACGCCCCAGGCCGCCACCGCCGCGATGACCATCAGCCCGTGCCGGCGCGCCCGCGAGAAGGTGCCCGAGAACAGTCCGCCGAGCACGGCGCCCACCGGGATGCCCGCGAACAGCAGGCCGAGCGCCAGGCCCTCCCCGTAGGGCGCGTAGGTCTCGGCGGCCAGCTGTGGGAAGA
Source organism: Streptomyces sp. CRN 30 (assembly GCF_034105845.1). Classification (NCBI taxonomy): domain Bacteria; kingdom Bacillati; phylum Actinomycetota; class Actinomycetes; order Kitasatosporales; family Streptomycetaceae; genus Streptomyces; species Streptomyces sp. CRN 30. The sequence goes on from NZ_JAVRHI010000436.1 coordinate 26,543, forward strand.
GGGCGCGGGGCATGCCGAGGACCATCGCGATGATGTCGGCGAGGAAGGAGAGCAGCAGCACCTTGTGCAGCGAGATGTAACGGAAGCCCGCGAGGACCTCGCGGAGGCCGGCCCGGCGCTTCACAGTCGTGGCCAGGGGCGGCAGCGGCGGGAGTCTGTAGACCGCCCAGAGGGTGGCGCACAGGGCGAGGGCGTCGATCAGGTACAGCTCGGGGAGGCCCACGACCGGGATGAGGGCCCCGGCGAGCAGGGGCCCGGCCACCAGGCCGGTCTGCATCACGGTGGAGCCGAGGGCGTTGGCCGCGGGGAGTTCCGCGGCGGGCACCAGGCGGGCTATGGACGCGGTGCGGGCCGGGGAGTTGAGGCCGAAGAACGCCTGCTGGAGGGCGAGCAGCACCATCAGCACCGGGACCGAGTCGAGCCCGACGGCGGCCTGCACCCAGAACAGCAGCGAGGTGACGGCGATGCCGGTGTTGGTGATCAGCAGGAGCTTGCGGCGGTCCATGCTGTCGGCGACCGCGCCGCCCCAGAGCGCGAACACCACCAGCGGCAGCAGGCCGGCCAGGCTCGCGTAGCCGACCCAGGCCGAGGAGCCCGTGATGTCGAAGATCTGCTTGGGCACCGCGACGGCGGTCAGCTGGCTGCCGACGGCCGTGACGACGGTCGAGGTCCACAGCCGCCGGTAGGCGGGGCGGCGCAGCGGCCGGGTGTCCATCGCCCAGCGGCGCCAGCCGCGGGCCCGGGACGCCTCCGGTTCCGGTGTGCCGTCGTCGGCGTCCGGCCGGCCGCCGGCCTTGTTCTCGCTGGTGTCGCTCGTGTCCACGGACATCCTGGTTGCTCGATACATCTTTCTGTCCGTGCATCACTATCACCCGGACGGCGGACGGTGCGACCTCCCGGCGGGGGAAGTGGCGTGCGCTACAGCGCCCCGGCGATCAGCGTGCCCCCGAGGACGAACATCACCAGGGCGACCAGGCCGTCCAGTACCCGCCAGGCCGAGGGCCGGGCCAGGTGACGGCCGAGCAGCCGGGCACCGAACCCGAGCGCCGCGAACCAGCACAGGCTGGCGAGGGCCGCGCCCAGACCGAAGGTCCAGCGCAGCGGACCCCGGTCCGCGGCGAGGGAACCGACCAGGAAGACCGTGTCCAGGTAGACGTGCGGGTTGAGCCAGGTCAGCGCCAGACAGGTGAGGACGGCCCGGCGGATTGACCCCGTCGGACCGCCCTCCGCGTGCAGGGCCCCGGGCCGCAGCGCGCGCCGCGCGGCCAGCACCGCGTAACCCAGCAGGAACGCTCCCCCGACCAGGCCCACCACGGTCAGGGCGGCCGGCCAGGCCACCACCACGGCGCCGACGCCGCCGACGCCGAGCGCGATCAGCACCGCGTCGGACAGGGCGCAGATGACCACGACGGGCAGCACCGCGTTCCGGTGGATGCCCTGCCGGAGGACGAAGGCGTTCTGGGCGCCGATGGCGACGATGAGGGAGAGGCCGGTGCCGAACCCGGCGGCGACGGCGGTCAGTGCGCTGTTCACCCACCCGACGCTACGAGCGCGCGATCGATCAGTACAGCTAAAGATTCTTACGTACCATTAGCGCTCGTGATGACTCGTCGGATGCGCCCATGACCCAGGAACTCCCCCTCGACCTGGTCCGCACGCTGCTCACCGTGGTGGACGAGGGCACGTTCGACGCGGCGGCCCGCGTCCTGCACGTCACGCCGTCCGCGGTGAGCCAGCGGGTCAAGGCGCTGGAGCAGCGCACGGGCCGCGTCCTGTTGATCCGGGCGAAACCGGTGCGACCGACCGAGTCGGGTGAGGCGGTCGTCCGCTTCGCCCGTCAGCTCGCCCGCCTGGAGCAGGACGCGCACACCGCGCTCGGCATGAGCGACTCCGCCGGCTCCGCCCGGCTGCCGATCGCCGTGAACGCGGACTCGCTCGCGACGTGGTTCCTGCCCGCCCTCACCCAGGTGCCCGACGAGCTGCGCCCCTGCTACGAGCTGCACCGCGAGGACGAGGCCCACACCGCCCGGCTGCTGCGGGAGGGGCTGGTGATGGCGGCGGTCACCTCCTCCCCCGACGCGGTGGCCGGGTGCCTGGTCCGCGTCCTGGGCGGGATGCGGTACGTGCCGGCGGCGCAGCCCGCCTTCGCCCGGCGGTGGCTCGGCACCGGGCGGGACGTACCGCTGCGGGAGGTGATCGCCGACGCGCCGGTGGTGACGTTCGACCGCCACGACGACCTCCAGGACGGGTTCGTCCGTCGTCTGCGACGGGGCGGACGGGCCGGCGCCGGCGGGCGGCGGCACGCCATGCCGACCTCGGAGGGGTTCGTCACGGCGGTGACGGCCGGTCTCGGCTGGGGCATGGTGCCCGCGGTGCAGGCCGGACCGCTGCTCGACACCGGCCGGCTGGTGCGCCTGGCGCCGCCGGACCGCGATGTCACGGTCCGGCTGTACTGGCAGCAGTGGAAGCTGGACTCCCCCGCCCTCACCGCGGTCGCCGACGCCGTCGCGGCCGCGGCCGCCCGGGCGCTCGAACCCTGAGCGCTCACGCCCCGGAGCCGAACGGTCCTTCCAGCGCGGCCCACTGCAACAGCATGATCGTCTTCGCGTCGGCGATCTCACCGGTGCGGATCATCTCCAGGGCGCGCCGGAAGGGCAGCTCGACGAGTTCGATGTCCTCGCCCTCCTCCGCCAGGCCGCCGCCCCGGTGGGTGCGGGTCGACGGGCCGTACGGGGCGGCGTAGAAGCTCACCCGCTCGGTCACCGAACCCGGGCTCATGTAGACGTCGAAGACGTGCCGGACCTCCCCGACGGTGTGTCCCGTCTCCTCCACGACCTCGCGCCGCACGGCGACCTCGGGGTGCTCGTCCTCCTCGTCGAGCAGCCCGCCGGCCGTCTCGACCAGCATGCCGTCGGGGTGGCCGTTGACGTACACGGGATAGCGGAACTGCCGGGTGAGCAGCACGGTCGCGCGCTCGGCGTCGTACAGCAGGACGGTGGCGCCGTTCCCGCGGTCGTGCGTCTCGCGCTCCTGGGTGCTCCAGGTGCCGTCGGCGTGCCGGAAGTCGAAGGTGGTGGTGCGCTCCACGTACCAGTGGCTGGAGAGCAGCCGTACGTCCCGCACCTTCACCCGCGGGTTGCCGGTGAGGTCCAGGCCGGTCCGGTCCAGGTCGGTGCGGCCGCGGCCGTCGGGGAGGCCGGCGCCCGCGGTCGTCGCGCGGGCTTCGTGGGAATCGGTCATGACCGCTTCTACCATCCCCGCCCGCCGGTGCCGGAGCCGGAGTCCTGTTCCCCGCGACGGCGACGCCGGTGACCCGTCGTGCGGTGCGGGGCGAAGGTTGGCGGAACCATCGGCTCCGGGACACCATGCCTGGCATGAAGGGTGATCTTTTCTCGGGCGAGCACCTGGTGCAGCCGGCCTCCGTACCAGGCATGACCGTGCAGAACGCCAAGTCGATCAAGTACACCGTGGACGGCGAGATGCTCGCCCGGCAGGGGGCGATGATCGCCTACCGGGGGAACCTGCAGTTCGAACGGAAGGGTCAGGGCGTGGGCGGCCTGCTCAAGCGGGCCGTCACCGGTGAGGGGCTGCCGCTGATGACGGTCCGCGGGCAGGGCGAGGCCTGGTTCGCGCACGAGGCGCAGAACTGCTTCGTCGTCGACGTCGAGCCCGGTGACGTCTTCACCGTCAACGGGCGCAACGTGCTGTGCTTCGACGCCTCGCTGGCGTACGAGATCAAGACGGTGAAGGGCGCGGGCATCACCGGCGGCGGGCTGTTCAACAGCGTCTTCACCGGGCAGGGCAGGCTCGGGCTGGTCTGTGACGGCACTCCGCTCGTCATCCCGGTCTCGCCGCGGCTGCCCGTCTTCGTCGACACCGACGCCGTGGTGGGCTGGACGGCACAGCTCGCCACCTCGCTGCACCGGTCGCAGTCCTTCGGCTCGATGATCCGCGGCGGTTCCGGGGAGGCCGTGCAGCTGAGGCTGGAGGGCGAGGGGTTCGTGGTGGTACGGCCGAGCGAGGCGACACCGCCGAAGGCGCAGCAGCACTGAGCCGGTGGGTTCGCCCTCGGGGGCGCGGGTACCCGGGCACCGCGAACGCGAGGAATCCGCACCCTAGGAGGAAGCAGTGTCGCAGGTAGAGGAGTCCGTCGAGGTCGACGTCCCGGTCCAGACCGCGTACAACCAGTGGACGCAGTTCGAGTCCTTCCCCCGGTTCATGAGCGGGGTGGAGAAGATCGAGCAGCGCTCCGACACACTCACGCACTGGGTGACCAATGTGGACGGGGTGCGCAGGGAGTTCGACGCGGAGATCACCGAGCAGATCCCCGACGAGCGGGTCGCCTGGACCACGGTCGGCGGCGAGTCGCGCCAGGCGGGTGTGGTCACCTTCCACCACCTCGGCGAAGGGCACACGAAGGTGATGCTGCAGATGGATTTCGATCCGCACGGCCTCACCGAGACCGTCGGCGACAAGCTCGGCTTCGTGAAGCGGCAGGCCAAGGGTGACCTGGCGCGCTTCAAGGAGTACATCGAGCACCGCGGCCACGAGACCGGGGAGTGGCGCGGCACCGTACGGTGATCCGGGCCCGCCCCGTGACAGTGAGGGGCCGGGGAGCGCGCACGACGCGCTCCCCGGCCCCTCGGACGTGTGCGGTGCGGGTCCGCTACGCCTCCGCGCGGCCCGCCGCCGTACGGCACTCCGGGTGGCCCCAGCCCTGGTCGTTCTTGGCGATCTGCTCCCCCGCCGCGTACGCACGGCCGCAGACGCAGCGGCCCGGGAACTTCGCCTTGAGGGTGCGGGAGGAGCTTCCGCGGCGGGCCGGCTTCCCGGAGCCCGACCCGGACCGGGCGGCGGGGACCCGGCGAGCCGACGCCGTCGGGGTGTCGGGCGAGGGCGGCGGTTCCGGGGAGCCGAGGGCGCTGCCCGCGGGCTCCTGCACGATGGCCGCCTGGCTCGCGGCGCGGTCGGCGAAGTCGTTGAGGCGGTCGCCGTCGACCTGGTGGGCGGGGACGTAGCGGAACTCCACCGAGCGGCCGTCGAGCAGCTCGTCGATGCGCGCGACGAGCTCCTGGTTGGCGACGGGCTTTCCGGAGGCGGTCTTCCAGCCCTTGCGCTTCCAGCCGGGCAGCCAGGTGGTGACGGCCTTCATCGCGTACTGGGAGTCCATCCGGATCTCCAGCGGGACCTCCGGGTCGACGGCCGTGAGCAGCCTTTCCAGCGCGGTGAGTTCCGCGACGTTGTTCGTGGTCCTGCCCAGCGGGCCGGCCTCCCAACGGGCAGGCGTCTGAGCGCCGTCGGCGACCACCCAGGCCCAGCCGGCCGGTCCGGGGTTACCCTTCGACGCCCCGTCACAGGCGGCCACAACACGTTCGAGCATGGCACCGATCATGCCATGCGCACCCGCCCGGCCCGTCACGGGGCGGGCGGTCGTGATCGTTCCAGGGCACCGGTTCAGGTCACGTCGTGCGCCTTCGGGACGTCGCCCCGGGTGGTGCCGGTGTCGATGACGGAGAACGGGGCGCCGAACGGGTCGCCGAGCGTGGCGGAGCGGCCGAACGGGCTGTCCGCCGGGCCGGAGCGCACGACGGCGCCCCACCGGGTCGCCGTGGCGACCGTGGCGTCGCAGTCCTCGACGGCGAAGTACAGGTTGACGAACGGCGGCGTGCCGGGCGGGAACGCGTCCGTCATCCGCATCCGGCCCAGCACCGTGTCCTCGCCGACGCCGAAGAGGCGGAAGTCCACCCCCGGGTCGTCCAGCTGTTTGGCCCGGTAGCCGAAGACGGCCGGGAAGAACGCGTCGGACGTCTCGGGTGCGCGGGTGAGGATCTCGGCCCAGCAGTAGGCGCCGGGGACGCCGGTCACCTCGAACCCCTCGTGGGTGCCGGCCTGCCAGACACCGAAGACGACGCCGCCCGGATCGCGGGCCAGCAGCACGGCGCCCAGGTCGTCGGCCTGCACCGGCTCCACGAGGATGTCGCCGCCGTGCTCACGGATGCGGGCCGCGGTGGCCACGACGTCCGGCGAGGCGAGGTGGACGCACCAGGTGGAGCGGTCCTCCTGGCCGGGGACCGGCGGCACCACGGCGGCGACCGCCCGGCCGTCGGCGCATGCCTGGGTGCACCTGCCGTAGTCGGTCGGCAGCTCACGGAACGTCCAGCCCAGGACGTCACCGTAGAAGCTCTTCACCCCTTCCACGTCGCGGAACATCGCTTCGGCCCAGCAGGGGGTTCCCTCGGGTGGAACGGCCATGATCGCGGCCCTCCTCGCGTCGACGGACGGTTCTGCTGTCGCGCCTCACGCTAGCCAGGCCCGGGCGGGCCGCGCGCCCGGAACGACAGACTGTGCCGGACTGCTGCCCGGCGGGGGGCGGGCCCGCTCGTCCGGGTCTGGTAATTTCAGCGCGCTCGTACTGTTGTTCCTGCTCACCCGTCCCCCGAGTCGTCAGGCCTCCCGTGTCCGGTTCCCGCCCGCGCCGTACGGCGCTGTCGCGTACCCGGAGCCCGTGGGGGCGTGCGCTGCTCGTGGTCCTGGTGGTGGCGGCGACGTTCGCGCTGTTCTGCGTGGGCACGCCCGCGGCGCGGGCGGCCGGGGCACCGACGCCGTCCCCGGTGTCCGCGCCCACGGCCGCGCCCGGCCCCCAGCAGCCCCTGGACGCCGTGGGCCCGCCCCGGCACGCGGACCGGCAGCCCTGCGAGGAGGACCCCGGCGGTCACCACTGCCACGGGCGGGACCACCACGGCGTCCCCGCGCAGGCACCGCACCTCGGGGCGGACCGCTCCCCCGCGCTCGGACAGCCCTCGACCGGTCCGGCGGGACGGCCCGCCGGACCGTCCCGGGAACCGGGCGCCGCCCGGCCCCCCGATCTCCACGAACTGCAACTGCTTCGGGTCTAGACGGCACGGCCGCACCGGCCGCGCCTCCCACCTCGACCCCGAAGACCACCGCAGTACCGCCCTGCCCGAAGACGACGGCACGGCGGGGAGAAGGACATCGCCATGGGTTCGTCGAACCAGAAGAGCAAGAACGCGGCGCGCCGCGCCCGCATCGAGGAGCTGCGCCGGGCCGAACAGGCCCGTGAACGGCGCAACCGGCTGATCACGATCGGCGTCTCCGTCGTCGTCGTCGCCGGGCTGGTCGCCGGCGGCTACACCCTGTGGTCCGCCGGCGAGGAGAAGGAACAGGCCGCCGCGGCGCCCATCGAGGGCGTGAAGAGCTGGTCGGACCTCTCCCAGAACCACGTCACCACGGCGGTCGACTACCCGATGACCCCGCCGGTCGGCGGCGACCACAACCAGATCTGGGTCAACTGCGACAAGCAGGTGTACACGAACCAGCTGCCGAACGAGAACGCCGTGCACGCCCTGGAGCACGGTGCCGTCTGGATCACGTACAACGACGAGGCGGCCGAGGCCGACGTGGAGCAGCTGACCGACAAGGTCGAGCGGACCACGTACACGTTCATGAGCCCGTACGAGGAGCAGTCCTCGCCGATCACCCTCAGCGCGTGGGGGCACCAGCTGAACGTGGACTCGGCCTCCGACGCACGGGTGCAGACCTTCCTCGACAAGTACGTGCAGGGCGAGCAGACCCCGGAGCCGGGTGCCGCCTGCACGGGGGGCCTGGCTCCCTGACCGCGCCACCGGGGGCACCCGCCGTACCGGCCGGGCGCCCCCGTGGCGGTCCGCTCGCTCGCGTCCCCTCGCCTCCGTCCTCACCCTTCCGCCCGGTCCCCGTCGTGTCCCCCTGGTTCCGCGGGCCCGGCTGTGCTTGCCTGGGGAACCGTTCGGTGGCCGGGCGCGAGGTACGGGAGATGCGTGTGCGAGGACCGTGGATCGTGGGCCTGCTGCTGGCCGCCTCGCTGCTGGGCGCGTGCGGGGACCCGGTGTCCGATGACGGGGCGGTGCCCCCGAAGCGGGAACCGGCGCCGACCGTCGTCCGCAGCAGGGGTGCGGTGCTCCCCCCGGAGGCGTCCGCCTCCCGCGACGCCTCGAACAAGGCGGGCGGATCCCGGACGAAGGCGCCCGTGGTCCTCTACCTGGGCGACTCCCTCGCCGTGGAGAACCAGCAGGTACTGGGCCGGGAGCTGCGCGACCGGGCCGGCGCCCGCTACCGCAGCGCCCCCTACCCGGGCACCGCCCTGTGCGACTACCTGGAGGGCCCCACCGAGCGGTCGCTGGTGCCCGCGCGGGACAAGGCCGCCGCCCTGGTGCGCGCCACGCGCCCCGACTACGTGGTGCTGCAGTTCTGGGGCAACGCGTGGGGCTACACCCCCTGTATGCGGGGAATCACCCACGACCGGGCGCGGAACGCCTACCTGACGCGGTACGCGTCCGACGCCGAGCGGCTGACCGAGCAGATCGAGGCCGCCGCGGGCGACGGCCGGCCGCGCATCGTCTGGGTGCTCCAGGGACCCGACGCGATCGCCCCGGACCGGGTGCGCCGGATCAACTCCGTGTACGAGGAGCGGGCCGCCGCCTCCGGCGACCTGCTCGCCGACGCGGGCGGGGCGGTCAGCCCGGCCTCGGACCGCTACGCCTGGACGCGGTACCTGCCGTGCACGGCGTACGAGCGCGAGCACTCCGCGTACTGCACCCAGCCGGGCCAGGACCGCACGGCCCTGCACCGCGCCGACGACCACCTGCACTTCTGTCTGGCGCCCACGACCGCGACGCCCCGGCCGTGCCCGGTCCCCTCCCCCGGCATCCGGCGCATGGCCGAGGCGATCGCCCGGACCGTCGCCGAGGACGCCGCCCGGCGCTGAGAGCCCGGGGGCCGCTGAACGGACGTCAGGCGGCGTCCGCGTCCTGCTTCCTCGACGCCCGCAGGCTGGTCACGGTGGTCACCGCGAGGACGAGCACGATGAAGCCGAGCGAGAACGGGATGCCGATCTCGGGCACGTGCACACCGGACTCGTGCAGGGCGTGCAGCACCAGCTTGACGCCGATGAAGCCGAGGATGATCGACAGGCCGTAGGAGAGGTGCACCAGCCGCTTCAGCAGGCCGCCGATGAGGAAGTACAGCTGGCGCAGGCCCATCAGGGCGAAGGCGTTGGCCGTGAAGACGATGTACGGGTCCTGCGTCAGCCCGTAGATGGCGGGGATGGAGTCCAGGGCGAACAGCACGTCGGTCGAGCCGATGGCGAGCATGACGACCAGCATCGGCGTCATGACGCGCTTGCCGTTCTCCTCGATCCACAGCTTGGTGCCGTGGTAGCGGTCGGCCACACCGAAGCGCCGCTCGACCGTCTTGAGCAGCTTGTTCTCCTCGTACTCCTCGTCGTGGCCGCCCTTGCGGGCGTCCTGGACGAGCTTGAAGGCGGTCCAGATGAGGAAGGCGCCGAAGATGTAGAAGACCCAGGAGAAGGTGGAGATGATCGCCGCGCCGGCCGCGATGAAGCCGGCCCGCAGTACGAGCGCCATGATGACGCCGACCATCAGCACGCGCTGCTGGTACTGCGTGGGCACCGCGAACTTCGCCATGATGAGCACGAAGACGAAGAGGTTGTCGACGCTCAGCGACTTCTCGGTGATGTAACCGGCGAAGAACTCACCGGCGGGGGCGCTGCCGGCGACGGCCCACAGGCCGACGCCGAAGACGAGGGCGAGGGCGACCCAGACGGCCGACCAGACGCCGGCCTCCTTGACCGACACCTCGTGGGGCTTGCGTCCGATGAAGAAATCGATGGCGACGAGCACGCAGAGCACTGCGACGCTCAGCACCCAGCCGGTCAGGGTGACGTTCACGGTTGTCCGTTCCTCCGGGCCTGTGGGGCAACTGTCAGCTCTTCTGCTGCCCGCATCACTTCCACCCAGACCCGGAGGACGACACCTGTTACCGGGCGGCCTCCCGCGTCACTCCCCCGCGTAGGCCCGCTCCAGGGCGGGCAGGTCGAGCTTGCTCATGGAGTACATGGCACGGGTGACCCGGGCCACCCGCTCCGCGTCCGGGTCGCTGACCATCTCCATGAACCGGACGGGGACGACCTGCCAGGACAGTCCGTACCGGTCCTTCAGCCAGCCGCAGGGGCCGGGCTCGCCGCCCTCGGTGAGCCGGTTCCAGTAGTGGTCGACCTCGTCCTGGTCCGCGCAGTGGATCTGGAACGAGACGGCCTCGCTGAAGGTGAACTGCGGGCCGCCGTTCAGGGCGACGAACTTCTGTCCGTTGGCCTCGAACTCGACCGTCATCACGGCGCCGACGCGCGCGCCGTGGTCGGCCTCGGTGTAGCGCGTCACCCCTCCGAGCCGGGAGTTCTTGAAGATCGACACGTAGTGGGCGGCGGCCTCCTCGGCCTGGCCGTCGAACCACAGGCAGGTGGTGAATCCGTACGCGGGCACAGTGGCCTCCTCGGGAGAGGGCGAAAGCGTCACCCGTACAGACCGGCCCGGGCCCGGGAACTCATCGGTCCGCGCGCGAGCCGCTCCCGCACTCCGTCACCTCTGCTCTCGGCAGATCTGCCGCAGGCAGAGGAATCCCCTGTCAGGCGCCTCCTCCGGACACAGTGAACGGGACGGGCGACCACGGCGCCCCGAAGGAACCACGACCGACGACATGGAGGACCGATGACCCTGTTCGACACCGCCGTCCCGGCCGCGCGCCCGGCGCCCCGGGCCGAGGAGGCGGACACCCCGCCTTCCCGGTTCGACGACCACCTGGCCGCACAACTGCTCGCCCAGCGGATCGTCCTCCTCGGCACACAGGTCGACGAGGTCTCCGCCAACCGGGTCTGTGCCCAGTTGCTGCTGCTGTCGGCGGAGGACCCGCGCACCGACATCAGCCTGTACGTCAACAGCCCGGGCGGCTCGGTGCACGCGGGGCTCGCCATCTACGACACGATGCGGCTCATCCCGAACGACGTGTCGACGCTGGCCATGGGCTTCGCCGCGAGCATGGGCCAGTTCCTGGTCAGCGTGGGCACGCACGGCAAGCGGCACGCCCTGCCGAACGCGCGGATCATGATGCACCAGCCGTCGGCGGGCATCGGCGGGACCACCGCGGACATCGAGATCCAGGCGGAGAACCTGGAGCACACCAAGCGCACCATCGAGCGCATCACCGCCGAGCACACCGGCCAGACTCCGGAGACGATCTCCCGGGACGGTGACCGCGACCGCTGGTTCACGGCCGAGCAGGCGAGGGAGTACGGGATGGTCGACCACGTCGTCACCTCGCTCGACACGGTGCGCCCGGCCACGACGCGACGACGGATGGGTCTGTGACCATGGGGACGTACACGATTCCGAACGTCGTCGAGCGCACCCCGCAGGGCGAGCGGTCCTACGACGTGTTCAGCAGGCTGCTGTCCGAGCGGATCATCTTCCTCGGCACCGAGATCGACGACGGGGTGGCGGGCGTCGTCATCGCCCAGCTCCTGCACCTGGAGTCGGCGGCGCCGGAGCAGGAGATCGCGATCTACCTCAACTCGCCCGGCGGATCGTTCACCTCGCTGATGGCGATCTACGACACGATGACGTTCGTCCAGGCGCCGGTCTCCACGTTCTGCGTCGGGCAGGCGGCCTCCACCGCGGCCGTGCTGCTCGCGGGCGGCGACCCGGGCCGGCGCTTCGTGCTCGAGCACGCGCGCGTACTGCTCGGCCAGCCCGCGAGCGGCGGCCGCCAGGGCACGGTCTCGGACCTCGCCCTGCAGGCGCGGGAGATGGTCCGCATCCGCTCCCAGGTGGAGGAGGTCCTCGCCCGGCACACGCACCACGACGTGGCGGCCCTCCGCGCGGACATGGACCGGGACAAGGTCTTCACCGCGGCGGAGGCCGTCGCGTACGGGCTGGCCGACGAAGTGCTGAGCCGGCGGCTGGTGGGCGTCTGACCCTCCGTTCGAACGGCCTTCCGTCCCGAGCCCCGGGTGACCGCTCAGGCGGCCAGGCAGAGGCCGTCGTACGGCGAGGCGGTGGTCGCCGGCCGCGTGGTGCTCGTGGCGGCGCGGGTACGGGGGGTCCGGCGCGCCAGCTCGCCGTGGACGCGGACGAGCAGGTCGCCGAGGCCCAGTCCGAGGGCGTGGGCGGCGGCCGCGAGCACCTCCGAGGAGGCCTCCTTGCGGCCCCGCTCCAGTTCCGAGAGGTAGGGCATGGAGATGCGCGCCGCCTCGGCCACGTCCTTCAGGGTCCGCTCCTGCGCGAGCCGCTCCCGCCGCAGCACGTCGCCGACGAGGTCGCGCCAGAGGGGCTCCCTGGCGGCCGGTTCCACCGGAGCGGGCACGGGGCGCGGCCGGGGCGTACCGCCCGGGGCGGCCGCCGCCGGGCGCAGGGGGATGACACGGGCCTCGTCCGGCACCTTGCTCCTCTGATCGCTCACGCCTCCAGCCTAGGGCCTGTCGTCAAATCCCCGCTGTCGCGGGGCAGGCGGGCATTTGACGACAGGCCCTATGGGTCCCGCACGCCCCGGGGAAAGCGGCCGGCGTTCCGCCCTGAGGGGAATCGCGCGCCCGGCCGGGAGGCGACACGGGCTCCTCAGGCGGCCGGAGTGGCCATCGCCTGGGCCGTGCGCTGCATGCGGAGCGCGTCGACGGACTCGGCGAGCAGTTCGTACTCGGTGGTGTCGTCGTTGGTGGCGACGCGGACCAGGTTGCCGGCGGCCAGTTCCTCGGCCACGTACTCCTGTTGGACGGTGTCCCCGCTCCAGGCCCGCAGGACGCCGGGGACGTCCGGGACGCCGTCCGCCACGGGGACGATCGCGTTCGGTGGGTAGTGCGGGTCGCCGGGGCGCGGGTCGAGCCGCTCGGCGATCCACAGGGCGCGGTCGCGCATCCACCACAGGGCGAGGGCGAGGGTGGGGGCGCGGTACGTCCCCAGTGGCACACCCACGCGCCGTCCGCCGCACATCCCGTAGGCCGTGACGTGGCACAGGAATTCGTCGTGCACGTTCGCTCCCCCATCGCAGCCGACCGCCGATCCGGCTCCGTACGTTTGCGCCCTGCCTGTCGTACACGTCGGGCGATGAGTCGTTCACGTGCGATGGTGCGGGGTGGTTCGTGGCTCACGCGCCCTGCGCTTCGAGTATCGCCACTCCTGACACTCTGTCACCACAAAAATCCGGCCAGTCTCCGAAAATATGCGCCACTTCGGCCGTCCGGAACGGGGCGCGGCCGGTTTCGCACCCTCTCCCCCGATACCGGTCGGCTTGGACCGGGAGGAATCGACACCCGCGCCGGGCAGGGGCGTCGGGGTGCGACCGGATCACCGCGGGCCGCGCCGGCGGGGGATCCGGCCTCCGTCGGCCACTGACCACTTCCGGGTGGTCGTCCGGCCGGATCCACGAACACCGAGCGTCACGAGAACGCCAGTGTCCGGATCGGGTGCCGTCCGGGGCGGAGGGGGCGCCGCCCCGGACGGCGGCAGGGGGGACGTCTACCGCGCCGTCCTGATCACCGCGTCGATGCGGGCCAGCTCCTCCGGCTCGAAGTCGAGGTTGCGGATGGCCGACACGCTGTCCTCCAGCTGCTGGGGGCTGCTCGCGCCGACGAGGGCGGAGGTGACCCGGCCGCCGCGCAGCACCCACGACAGCGCCAGCTGGGCGAGGGACTGGCCGCGCGACTTGGCGATCCCGTCGAGCTCGCGCAGCTGCCGCACGAGGTCCTCGGTGACCTTGTCCGTGCTCAGGAACGGGCTGTCGCTCGCGGCGCGCGAGTCGGCCGGGATGCCGTCCAGGTAGCGGCCGGTCAGCAGGCCCTGCTCCAGCGGCGAGAACACGATCGACCCGACGCCCAGCTCGTCCAGCGTGTCCAGCAGCCCCTCGTCCTCGGGACGGCGGTCGAGCATCGAGTAGCGCGGCTGGTGGATCAGCAGCGGGGTGCCCAGCTCGCCGAGGATCCGGGCGGCCTCGCGGGTCTGCTCGGGCGAGTAGTTGGAGACGCCCACGTACAGCGCCTTGCCCTGCTGGACCGCCGAGTGCAGGGCCCCCATCGTCTCCTCGAGCGGGGTGTCCGGGTCCGGGCGGTGCGAGTAGAAGATGTCGACGTAGTCGAGGCCCATGCGGGCGAGGCTCTGGTCGAGCGAGGACAGCAGGTACTTCCGGGAGCCCCATTCGCCGTACGGGCCGGGCCACATCAGGTAGCCGGCCTTGGTGGAGACCACCATCTCGTCGCGGTACGCCGCGAAGTCGGCCTTCAGCGCCTCACCGAAGGCGGACTCGGCGGCGCCGGGCGGCGGGCCGTAGTTGTTCGCCAGGTCGAAGTGGGTGACGCCCAGGTCGAAGGCGCGGCGCAGGATGGCGCGCTGGGTGGTGACGGGCCGGTCGGGGCCGAAGTTGTGCCACAGGCCGAGCGACAGCGCGGGCAGCTTCAGGCCGCTGCGTCCGGTGCGCCGGTAGGGCATGTCCGCGTAGCGGTCGGGGTGTGCGGTGTACAACGCGTGCTCCTGGAGGGCCGTAAGGGACCGGTGGACCGGTGTCGACAGCCCACTCTCGCGCGCCGGTGCCCAGTGGTCCAACAGGAGAATGCGATGGGATTCAGCGCTTAGGCTTCTCAATCGTGGAACTGCGTCATCTCCAGCACTTCGTCGCCGTCGCCGAGGACCAGCACTTCACCCGGGCGGCCGAGCGCCTGATGGTGTCGCAGTCGGGCCTGTCCGCCTCCGTCCGCGCCCTGGAACGGGAGCTGCGGGCGCCGCTGTTCGTCCGCACCACGCGCCGGGTGACGCTCACCGAGGCGGGGCGCGCCCTGCTGACGGAGGCCGAGCGGATCCTGGACCGGGTGCGGGCCGCGCACGAGGCGGTGGCCGCGGTGCAGGGCGTCCTGCGCGGCACGCTGTCCGTCGGCGCCGAGCAGTGCATCGCGGGGGTGCACGTGGCCGGTCTGCTCGCCGCGTTCCGGCGGCTCCACCCGGACGTCGAGGTGCGGCTGCGGCAGGCGGGGACGGACGCGCTGGCGGAGGAGGTCGCGGCGGGCCGGCTCGACCTCGCCTTCGGGGTACGGACGCGGACGGACCACGACCAGCTGCGGTCGGTGTCGCTGACCAGCGAGGCGATGGTCGTGCTCTGCCGTCCGACGCACCGCCTCGCGGTCGCCGGGGCCGCCCCCACGCCGGCGGACCTGGCCGGTGAGACCTTCGTCGACTTCCATCCGGACTGGGGGCCGCGCCGCACCACCGACGCCGTCTTCGTCACGGCGGGCGTCCGGCGCACCGTGGCGCTGGAGGTCAACGACGTGTTCAGCCTCCTCGACCTGGTGGAGGAGGGCCTGGGGGTCGCGGTGGTGCCCCGGCACTTCCGCCGCAAGCGGGAGACCCTCACCGCGCTGCCGCTGGAGGGCGCCGGGGAGACGGAGTACGAGACGGTCGCCCTGCTGCCGCCCCCGCAGGCCACCAGCCCGGCGGCACGGGCGCTGATGGGGCTGCTGGACACCCCCTCCGGTCACTCCGTCGCCGGGTCGCGGAGTCCGGCCGGAGCCACGTAGAGGTCGAACCGTCCGGAGCGGTGGGCGGGCCAGTCGCGGGCGTACGAAGGCGGGTTCGCCCCGCGCGCGGTGAGCGTGGCGACCGGGATCCGCCCGGCCGTGCGCAGGATCTCGCCGCGGGTGGTGTTGGCGTTGTTGCCGTGGACGTTGCCGGAGGAGCAGCCGGCGTAGAAGCCGATCGGGATGGCCGTGTGCCCGGTCACCAGGCAGGGCGGCCGCACGCCGAGGCGGTGCAGTGCGGCGGCGGTGCGCGCCCAGTTCTCGCGGCTCGCGGTGGTGCGCTCCACCGTCCGCTCCAGCACCGCGTACTGCGCCACGAGGTGCCCGGCCAGCAGCAGGGGCACCAGCGCCAGGGCGGCCGGCCGCCACCTCCTGCCCCGGGCCGTGAGCAGGTGGGCGAGCGCGTCGGCGACGACCAGGAACAGCAGCGCGTAGGCCGGCAGGAGGAAGCGCGGAGCCGCGTACCCGATGAGGAAGAGGTACGGGACGGCCGCCGTGGCGGCGCAGGCCAGGGCGGTCAGCGTGGCCTCGGCGCGCCGGGCCCTGACGGCCACCACCAGACCGAGCAGGGCGAGCACGGGCAGGGCGTACCACCAGAGGGTGACCGCCAGGTCGGCCGGCGGCCCGGTGCACGGCCGGCACAGGGCGCGTCCGCCCAGGCTGCGCAGCTGGTCGTCGACGGCGTTGTGCCAGCCGAGGCCGCCCTGGACTCCGGACCCGTCGGAGAGCCGCTGCCGCAGACCGCCGTACGCGGTGTACGCCTCGATCACCCAGGGCGCCGCTCCCCCGGCGAGCCCGGCGAGGAGCACCGCGAGCAGCCGCGGGGACCGCCGGCGCGGTACGCACACCAGGACGGCGAGCAGGGGCAGGGTCACCCACACCGCGTCCGTCGGGCGCATCACCGCCATCAGCGCCGCGCCCACGCCCACGCCCCACGGGGCGGAGCGGCCCCCGCGGTCGGCCCCGGCCCGCAGGAAGCCGCCCACGCACACCAGGGCCCCGATCGCGACCCAGTAGTTGGGCATGGCCTGCGGACCGTAGAACAGCGTCACCCACAGGCCGGCGAACAGGGCGCCCGCCCCGGCCAGCACCCGGGCCGGGAACAGCCCTCGCCAGGCGCGCAGCGCGAGGTACAGGGCGAGCCCGGAGAGCAGGGCCAGGAAGACGCGCAGCAGCGGGGTCGACGACGACCAGGAGGCGACCGGCGCCACCAGCCAGGACACGCCCCGCGCCCGCGGGGCGCTGAAGAACGCGGCCGGGGCGTCGCCACCCACCTGGCTGACGTACACCGCCTCGTCCCAGCCGAGGCCCATGCCCGGGCGCACCAGGACGAGCTGGGCCACGGTGAAGGCCCCGGCCACGGCCCACAGCCAGCCCTCGCCGCGCGCCCGCCATGAGGTGTCGGGGACGACGACCGGGCCGGTGCGCCGCGCGCCGGCGTGTGTGAGATCGGAACCGCTGACCATTGCCCACCCTTCAGCCCGTACGACAAGAGCACGGACAAAATAGCGAGGAAGGGGGGCATACGCGGCGCTGAGGGCACAGTACGGCCGGGACCTTGCGCCGACCGGCGCAGCGGGACGCCCGGGACCGCGGCGTGGCGGGCCCCGCGTGCGTGCGGTCCGCGCGCCCGGCGCCGCACCCGGGTTCTCCCCCGGGTACGGCGGCCGTGCGCCGGACCGCCGCAGGCGACGCGCTCGGCCTCAGCCTCAGCCTCAGCCTCAGCAGATGGTCTGGCTGCTGTTGACGAGCCTGTTGTTGCGGAAGGTGATGTTGGTTCCGCAGGGACTCTCGCGGATCGCGGAGTTGGTCACCGTGAGGTTCTGGATGGTGATGTCGCGGTTGCCCGCGAACTCCGTGCGGGCCGCGAGGCGGATCTCGCCGCCGCCGGTGACGGTGCCGCTCTGGGCGGCGATGTTCACGTTGTAGCAGTTCTCGACGAGGATCGCGTTGTTGCCGGTGTTGGTGAGGTTGATCCGGTCGATGACCGCGCCGCCGCTCTCGGAGACGCAGAAGACCCCGCGCCCGCCGCCGCGCGCGACGACCTCGCCCACCCGGATGTTGGTGGAGTAGGAGCTGCCGATGCGGCCGTTGCGGTTGGCCATGCGGAAGGCCGCGTACCCGGTGCCGGCGCCCGCGCCGTCCGCGTCGACCTTCGTCACGGTGGCGTTGACCGTCTGGTTGAGGAGCAGGCCGGACTCGCCCACGTTGCGGGCGGTGACCGTGCCGACGGTGAGGCCGTCCACGCCGTACGTCTCGACCGCGTGGCTGCTCGCGCCGGAGACGTAGACGTTGTCGATCCGGACGTTGCGCGTCCACTGGCTGGTGTCGCCGCGGTTGTCGATGCGCACGCCCAGGCCGCCCGTCAGGCGCATGTCGATCTGGCCGAGGACGACGTTCTGGACGTTGCGCATGAAGATCCCGTACAGCGGGGCGCCGGTCACGTTCAGGTGCTGGACCTCGACGTCCCGGGTGCCGCGGGAGTAGACCGGCGCCTGGTCGCCGGAACCGCTGCCGGTGACGTTGATCGTGCCGCACGCGTCGAGCACGGTGTAGCTCGGCAGGGAGATCCGGGAACCCGCGCTGATCGAGCCCGAGCCGCGTACGACGACCCGCTCCTTCGACGTCCGGTTGGCGGTCAGGCTGCCGATGGCCGCCTGCACCGCGGCGCGCATGTCGGTGCCGGTGTACACGGTGCTGCCGCCGCGCCGGGCGGTCCAGGTGCTGCCGCTCAGCACGGCCTCCGCCTGGTACGAGCCCTCGCCGCAGGCGGCCGCGGCGGCCTGCGGGGCGGCGGCCGCCCG